>NZ_JBHYIO010000012.1:0-262175 GCF_042740095.1 Nonomuraea sp. NPDC059023
CCTGCCTCACCCGCACATCCCGATCTTGCCTCTCCAGGCTCAGCAGCGCGCTCAGCCCCTGGCGTAACGGGAGTGCCTACTCAGAAAGGTAGGGCGGCGTGACCAGGCGGGGGCTTCTGCCGTACCAGCTGCTGACGTTCGTGATCTTCGCGGTGAGCTGGGAGGTCTACGCCCGCGTGCGCGGCGGCCTGCTCATCCCCACCTTCACGGAGACCGTCGGGGCGGCCGTGAAGCTGCTGGGCAGCGCCGAGCTGTGGCAGGCGCTGTACGCCAGCAACCAGGCGCTCGTGCTCGGCTTCGCCGTCGCGGTCGGCATCGGCGTGCCACTGGGCATCGTGCTCGGCCGCTTCCGGTCGCTCGAACGCTTCGCCGACGTCTACCTCAACATCCTGCTGGTCACGCCGATGGCCGCGATCATCCCCCTGCTCGGGATGTCGGTGGGGTACGGCCTGGCCGCACGGGTCATCCTCGTCGCGATCTTCGCGATCGTGATGGTGGTGGTGAACAGCCGCGCGGGCGTCAGGCAGGTCGACCCGTCGCTGATCGAGATGGCGCGCAGCTTCGGTGCGAGCGAACGGCGGATCTGGACCCGCGTCCTCCTGCCCGGCGCCCTGCCGGCGATCATGACCGGCATCCGGCTCGGCATCGGCCGCGCGGTCACCGGGATGGTGCTCGTCGAGCTGCTCATGGTCTCCACCGCGCTCGGCGGGCTGATGCTCGAGTACCGGGGCCTGCTCAAGGCGCCGCAGCTCTACGCGACCATCGTGATCATCCTGGCGGAGGCGCTCCTGCTGATCTCCGTGGCCCGCTGGGGCGAACGCAAGCTCACCGGAAGGAGCGTCTGATGATAGAGATCCGTGGACTGAGCAAGAGCTTCGTCGGCCAGGACGGCGGCCGGGTACAGGCGTTGAGCGACGTCGATCTCGACGTGACGGAGAACGAGTTCCTGACCGTGCTGGGCCCCAGCGGCTGCGGGAAGACGACGCTGCTGAAGGCGGTCGCCGGGCTCGTCCCCGCCGACTCCGGGGAGATCCGCGTCGACGGCGCGCCGGTGCGGGGCCCCGGCCCCGATCGCAGCATGGTCTTCCAGAACTTCGCCCTCCTGCCGTGGGCGACCGTGCTGGACAACGTCGCCTTCGGCCTGGAGTTGCGCGGCGCCGGCAAGGCCGAGCGCGAGGAGCGTGCCCGTGCGCTGATCGCCATGGTGGGGCTGGCCGGGTTCGAGACCAAGCGTCCGGCCGAGCTGTCCGGTGGCATGCAGCAGCGGGTGGGGATCGCGCGGGCGCTGGCCGTACAGCCGAGAGTGCTGTTGATGGACGAGCCGTTCGGCGCCGTCGACGAGCAGACCAGGCGGCTGTTGCAGGAGGAGCTCCTGTCGATCTGGGAGGAAAGCCGGCTGACCGTCGTGTTCATCACGCACAGCATGGAGGAGGCGGTGCTGCTCGGCGACCGGGTGGTGCTGATGAGCGCCCGCCCGGGACAGATCGCCGAGATCGTGCCGGTGCCGCTGCTGCGGCCGCGTTCCCGCGACGTGGGCGCGCTCGAACGCTCCGGCGAGTACGCCGAGATCACCGCCTACCTCTGGGACCGGCTGCGCGACATGCACGAAGAGCACCGGGCGGCACGATGAGAACCCGCATCCCCGCCGCCCTCGTCAGCCTGGCCGCCGGGGCCGTCGCCTGGGAACTGATCGGCCGGCTGTCGGGTGTGCCGTTCTTCCCGCCGCTGAGCACCGTGGCCGCCCGCCTGGCGGAGATGGCGGTGGACGGCGAGATCTTCCGGAGCGTCGCCGACAGCCTGGTCAACCTGCTGATCGGCTTCGCGATCTCCCTGGTCGCCGGGCTGCTCGTGGGCGTCGCGATGGGCCGCTACCGCAAGGTGGAGGCCGCCCTCGGCGTGTACGTCTACGCCCTGCTCACCGCCCCCGCGCTGGTCTTCGCGCCGATCTTCTTCTCCCTGCTGGGAGACGGGCGCGCCTCGATCATCGCCGTCGTGATCATGTACGCGCTGTTCGTCGTCATCATCAACACCGCGTCCGCCATCCAGACGGTGTCCGCCGACCTGGTGGAGATGGCTCGCTCCTACGGCGCGAGCGAGCGCCAGATCCTGCTGCGGGTCCTGCTCCCCGCCGCGACGCCAATGATCATGGCAGGGGTACGGCTCGGCGTCGGCAGAGCCGTGACCGGCATGATCAACGGCGAGATGTTCATCGCCGTGGTCGGCCTCGGCCACATCGTCACCGAGGCCGGAGGGCGCTTCGACAGCGCGAGCGTGCTGGCCGTGCTGCTGGTCATCATCGCCGTCGCCCTGGGCGCGGTCTGGCTGGTCCAGGCCGTGGACCGCAGGCTGACCGGCTGGGTTCCGCAAACCTCGAGAGGAAGTCAATGAAGATCGACGCCTACAGCCACATCCTGCCCGCGCCCTACTTCGAGCGCATGCGCGAACTCGCCGTCGACCCCGGCGCGCTCAAGCGCTGGCTGGAACTGACCGCGCTGCACGACGTCGAGGCGCGGCTGCGGATGATGGAGGAGTTCGGCGACGGCTACCAGCAGATCCTCACGCTGTCCTCGCCGCCGATCGAACTGCTCGCCGGGCCGCGTGACTCGTCCGAACTGGCCAGGCTGGCCAACGAGTCGATGCTGGAGTTGTGCCGCGAGCACCCGGAGCGCTTCCCCGCCTTCGTCGCCTCCCTGCCGATGAACAACCCGGACGCGGCCATGGCCGAGCTCGCGTACGCCATCGACGACCTCGGCGCCCGCGGCGTGCAGGTGTTCACCAACGTGAGCGGCCGGCCGCTGGACGATCCGGCGTTCCGTCCCGTCTTCGACGAGATGGCCCGGCGCGACCTGCCCATCTGGATGCACCCGGCCCGCGGCGCCGCCTTCGCCGACTACGCCACCGAGGACGCCTCCCGGTATGAGATCTGGTGGGCGCTGGGCTGGCCGTACGAGACGAGTGTGGCCATGTCCCGGCTGGTCTTCTCCGGCCTGTTCGAACGCCATCCGGGCATCAAGATCATCACGCATCACATGGGCGCGATGATCCCCTACCTGGAGGGCAGGATCGGACTGGGGTGGAGCGACCAGCTCGGCAGCCGCACCGAGGGGGAGGTGCTCGACGAGACGTTGCCCAAGGGGCTCCTGGAGTACTTCCGTAACTTCTACGCCGACACGGCGTTGTCGGGTTCCGCGATCGGGATGCGGTGCGGGCTCGAGTTCTTCGGTCCCGGGCACGTGCTGTTCGCCACCGACTGCCCGTTCGACCCGGAAGGCGGGCCCATGTACATCCGCGAGACGATCAAGGCGATCGGCTCGCTCGGCCTCTCCCCGGACGCCCGCGACCGGATCTACCACCTCAACATCAGGTCCATGATCGGGCTCTAGCCGGACAGGTCGCCCTGGCGGATGCGATAGGCCTGCAGGGTGAGGTCGTAGTACTTGGACGTCTCGCCCACCCACTGCATGCCCAGACGCTCGGCCGTGGCGATGGCGCGCCGGTTGGCCGGGCGGGCGACGGCGAACAACTCGTCCACGTCCTGGGTGAACGCCCAGGCGATGAGCGCGCGGGCGGCCTCGGTGGCGTAGCCGTGGCCCCACGCCCTGCGGTCCAGCTGCCAGCTCACCTCCAGGTCCTCCTCGTACGGCGGGAGCAGCCGGATGCTCAGCCCGCCCACCACCTCGCCCCCCTCACGGAGCTGGACCGCCCACCGGCCGCGCGGCTTGAGCAGGTTGGGCTGCGCCTCCTGCCAGGCCTGCAGGACGGATCGCATGCCCGCCACGTCCTCGACGCGGTGCATGGCCGGGGTGAGCCACCGGGTGACGTCGGCGGAGCCGTAGATCGCCAGGGCCGCCTCGGCGTCGTCGGCCGACCAGTCCCTGATGAGCAGACGGTCGGTGGCCAGTGGCATGTCCATGCGCGAGTTCCTCTCCGTGGGGACGGCTCTCCTGAGCTTCGCATGGGCTCGCGGGGCGGGCCGTACCGGGGGACCCCTGGTAGCATGCACGGCATGTCTGGCGCTTCTGCCGCGGCTGCCGCCGCCGTGACCAGGACGCTCCGCTAGCGGCGGGGCGTTCCTCCTTCACTTTCCGCTGAACGATCCGTCGCTTCGTGCCGCCCGAATCTCTCTCGCGCACCGGAGCGTTCTTGTGTCGTCCCCTTTTCGTTCTTCCGTGCGGCCGTGGCTGGTCCTCGGCTGCCTGTCCATGCTGCAGTTCCTCATCGCGGTCGACGTGACCGTGGTCAACATCGCGCTGCCGTCCGTCGGCGCCGAGTTCCACGCGGACGCCCGTCAGCTGACGTGGGTGGTCGTCGGATACACGATCACCGGCGGCGGCCTGCTGATGTTCGGCGGCCGCCTCGGCGACGTGCTCGGCAGGCGGCGCGTCCTGCTCGGCGGCACGGCCCTGTTCGGGGCCGCGTCGCTGCTCGCCGGCCTCGCCCCGTCCTTCGCCCTGCTCGTGGTGGCGAGGCTCCTGCAGGGCGCCGGTGAGGCGCTCGCCCTGCCCGCGGCCATGGCGGTGATCGTCCTCATGTTCCCCGAGGGGCCGCGCCGGTCCCGGGCGCTGGGCGTGTGGGCCGCGGTCGCGAGCACCGGTCTCGTGCTCGGGTTCGTGCTCTCCGGCGTGATCACGCAGCTGCTCGGGTGGCGCTGGGTCTTCCTCGTGGCGGTGCCGTTCATCCTGTTCGTGCTCATCGCCACGCTCCTGCTCGTCCCGGCCGACCGGCCGGGACGGCGGGTCCCGCTCGACCTGCCCGGAGCTCTGCTGCTGACCGCGGCGCCGCTGCTGTTCGCGTTCGGCGTCGCCGGAGACACCGGCCTCGCTTGGCTGCCGCCCGTGGCGCTGGCGGGGGCGGTGCTCGCCGGGGTGCTGTTCGTCGCGGTCGAACGCCGCGCGGGCAATCCGCTCATCCCCGCCGGGTTCTTCCGCGACCGGGCGCGGGTCAGGGCCAACCTCGCGACCGCGCTGCTCAGCGCCGCCCTGTCCACCTCGTTTCTGCTGTTCACCTACTACCTGCAGGACCGGCTGAAGCTCAGCCCGCTGACGGCCGGGCTCACGCTGGTGCCGCTCGCGGTGGCCCTGGTCGCCGCCGCGACGTTCGTGCCGCGGCTGCTCGGCCGGTGGGGCGCCCGGGGCAGCGCCGTCGCGGGGATCGGGTGCACCGCGCTCGGGATGGCGGCCATCGCGCTCGTCGTGGGCGCCGGAGCGGGCGCGCTCGCGATGGTCCCGGCGATGGTGCTGATCGCCGCCGGGATGGGCTTCGGGCTCGTCGGGCTGCAGTACGCCGCGGTGGCCGGGGTGGGCGAGAACGACGCGGGCGTGGCTTCCGGCGTGCAGCGCGCGGCCGATCAGCTCGGCGGCTCGACCGGCATCACCGTGTACATCGGCCTCGGGGTCGCTCCCGGCCTCGCCGACCCGTTCGTCACGAGCGGCGTGCTGGCGATCGCGGGTCTCGCCGTCGCCGCGGTGATCGCCCGGGGCGTTTAGGCCGTGTTCTCCTCCTGGGCGGCGAGCCCTTCGGCCAGTTCCATGCAGCGCAGGCGGGCTGGGGAGAGGTCGTAGGGCACCTTGCCGGTGGCTTCGAACGCGCTCATGGACCCTTGCTCCGCCTCATCAGGGGCGTCACGGGAATCCCAGAGCGCGTCGTCGCTCTCCGCCAGGCTGGAGTCCTCGATGACGGCGTGCAGCACCCTTTCGAAGGCGTGCCGTTCTGCGGCCACCCGGGCCACCCGGGGGTCGTCGACGGCGATCGTGTCATCGAGTGCCTCCTCGGCGGCATCCACCCGGTCGGAGTCCTCCCGCAGATCCGGGTGGGTGGCCAGGGCGATGAAACGGGTGGCCTGGACGGCCGCGCCGAGTGGGCCGAAGATCCGCTCGGTGACCAGCAGGCTGTCCAGGTCCGCCTGGCGCAGGGAGCCCTCGGGCAGGCTCTTGAGGCGGTCGGCGACGAAGTCGGAGAGCAGGCCCATCCTGCTGCCCTCGGTGCGCATGCGTCCCACGGCGGTCCGTTGCCGGCGCAGTTCCGCTTCCTGGGTGACGAGGGTTTCCTCCAGCCGTTCCAGGACGCTCGCGATGCCGTCGTCGCCGCCTTCGGAAGTCGTGTCGGCGAAGGCGGCACGGATGTCGTCCAGGGCGATCCCGGCATCGGCCATCCTGCGGATCCACAACAGCCGGATCATGTCGTCGTAGCCGTAGCGGCGGCGATCGTCGCCGCCGCGCGCGGGCTCGGGGAGCAGGCCGATCTCGTGGTAATGACGGATCGCCCGCGGTGTCGTGCCGGCGAAGGCCGCCGCGTCACCGATCTTGACCTGGCGCGGCGGGATGAAGGACGAGTACATGAGCAGGAGCCTTCCTCAGTGGGACGTAGGTCCACCGGATCACATGCCGCTACGGAAGGTGCAACCCACGACCCCTCTGCCACCCGTCAAGGCGCGCGCCGGTACCCAACCTAACCGCTTCTGCTGGGAAGCCTTGCCGCGAAATCGGTCAGCGCGGCGGTGAACGCGTCCGGCTTGTCGCCGTGGATCACGTGCCTGGCGTCGATCCGCCGGTAGACGGTCTGCGGCGCGAGCTCGCGTACCCTCCGCGCGTCGTCGTCGTCCATCGCGCCGACCAGCCCGTGGTTCTCGTAGCGGTTCCAGTTGGCGTGCAGCAGCAGGACGGGGCAGGACGTCGCGCGGAGTGCGGCCTCGTGGGAGAAGTCGCCGTAGAAGCGGCCGTCGAGGAAGGCCTGGGCGAAGTCGGGATCGAACATCGACGCCGCCCGCACCATCTCCTCAAGCGACCGTGGCAGCCACCGGACGCCCAGGCTCGCGGGGCGTCCGGGGTGCCGCCGCCGATGCCGGGCCACCAGCCGGTCCAGCAGGCCGACGAGCCGGTCCGGCATCCGCACGGACCTGGTCTCCGAGACGGGGATCTCCTGGCGGTAGATGCCGGCGACCCGCCGCGGGTCGAGGTCGCCGAGCACGCTGACGGCGTGCGCGAGACTGCCGTAGACCCACCGGTCCCGGTCGCGGAAGCGCGGCATCTCGGCGGAGAAGATCGGCGGGTCCTCCAGCACGATCGCCGCGACCTCTTCCGGGGTACGGCTCGCGCACCACAGAGCAAGGACGCCGCCGGAGGAGTTCCCGCTGACGATCGCCGGCCGGCCGATGACCTCGCGCAGCAGGCGGGCCAGGTCGTTGCCCGCGGAGTCCCAGGAGTAGTCGCCGGGTGTCCAGGAGGAGTTTCCATGGCCCCGGACATCGACGGCGAAGACCGTGAAGCGCCGTGAAAGCTCCGGCATGACGCGGCGGTAGCTGCTCCACAGGCTCATCTGGCCGGGGACGAGCAGAAGCGGCACCCCGGCCTCCGGCCCGCGGACATAGCTGATGACCGTGCCGTCGAACGTGGCGAACTCCTGCCGGAACCCGGCCCGCGCCAGCGCGGGCGGCAACGGCTCTCCTTGCCCTTCGAACGGGTTGCGGTAGCCGGTCATCTCTCCGGCTCCTCGTCCTGCACGGCTTCTTGCGCGGCCTCGTGTGCGGTTTCTTGTACGGCTTCTTGTGCGGTTTCTTGTGCGGCCAGCACGCCGCCGGCGAAGTTGCGGAATCTCTCGTTGTCGACCAGCGCGATGCCCTGCTTGCGGTCCACGAGCACGAGCAGGGTGTCACCCGGCTGAAGGTCGAGCAGGTCCCGCGCGTCCTTCGGGATGACGATCTGCCCCTTCTCCCCGATCTTCACCGTGCCCACGATGTACCGGCCGTCCGGCCCTTCGATCATCTTTCCGGCCATATGCCCTCCTATGCCAACTAGTCGCATCGTACCCACTTTTCCAACTAGTTGGCATCAGACTCTGGTCGGACAGAGGCGTACGAGGTCCTACCAGGGGAGCACGCAGGTCTGGACGTAGAGCTGATGCCCGGCGCGGCGGTGATCCGAAGAATGGGCGGGTGACGATTCTCGGGCTGTCTCCCCTGGAGATCCTTGCCGTACTGGCCACCGTGGCACTGGTGCTGGCCCGCTGGCTCCCGCCTCCCGCGCGGCGGCCGGTCGCGACGGCGGCCGGGGCCGTCTTCGCCGTGTGCGCGGTGGTGCTGGTCGTGTCCGGTGTGCGCTGGCAGCTCGTCCCGGTGCTCGCCGCCGGCGGAGTGGCGCTGGCTTTCGCGGTGTTCGTGCTGATGAGAGGGCGGACGGGGCGGCCGGTGCGCAGGGCCCGATGGTGGGCGGCGCTGCCGGGGGCGGTGGCCGGGCTTGGCCTGGTCGTGGCGGGTACGGGGGCGTCGTGGGCGTTGCCGCTGCCGGTGTTTCCCCGGCCGCCGGGGGCGTACGCGGCCGGGACCACCGTGGTGCAGTGGACCGACGCCGACAGGGACGAAACCGCCACCGCCAAGGCGGGTGACCAGCGGACGGTCGTCGTCCAGCTCTGGTACCCCTCCGGTGACTCCACGGGCGCCCGGCAGAGCCGCTACCTCGGCCGCACGGCGGAGGAGGCGCGGATCGTGGCCGGGGGCGCCGCGGACTATCTCGGGGTGCCCGGGTTCATGCTGGACGAAGTCGCGCGTGCCCATGCGCGTTCGGCCCCGGAGGCTCCGGTGGCGGGCGGGAGCGAGCGGTTTCCCGTGGTGCTCTTCTCGCCGGGGCTTGGCGGGGTGCGTACCCAGAACACGGCCTGGGCCGAGGATCTGGCCAGTCGCGGGTACGTGGTGGCGGGGGTCGACCATCCGTACGACTCGGCCGTGGTCGTGCTCGACGACGGCAGGGCCGTACGTACGCGGCTGGCGGCCACCGGTGACGACGCGGAGGACGAGCGGCGGGCGGCCGGATGGACGGCGGTCCGCGCGGGCGACCTCAGCTTCGTGCTCACGCAGCTCGGCCGGATGCACAGCGGCGAGATCCAGGGCCCGCTGACCGGGCGGCTCGACCTGGAACGGGCCGCGGCGACCGGTCACTCCCTCGGCGGGGCCGCCGCGCTGCAGGCCGCCCGGCAGGACGCGCGGTTCGCCGCGGTCATCGTGCTGGACGGCTACCCGCGCGACCCCGTCGCCCGGCCGTTCCGTCAGCCCGTGCTCGCACTGACGCACGACATCGGGCCGGGGGAGGAGCAGGACTACCTCTCCCGCCTCACGCGGGTGCTGGACCTCAGCGAGGCGGCGAGCTACCGGCTCACCGTCCCCGGCTCGGCCCACCTGACCTTTACCGACGCGCCCCTGTACCTGCCGCCGCTGCCCTCGCTGATCGGCTCCGCCGGGCGCACCGCCGGCCCGCGGCTCACCTCGGCGGTCACCACCGCGTTCCTGGACGCCACGCTGCGCGGCAAAGGGGGCGATCTGGCCAAGACCCTGTCCGCGTACGGCGAGCTGACCACCTACCCTCCATAGCATGTATGGATGATGGATCTACGCCAGTTCCACGTGCTGAGGGCGATCGCGGTCAGCGGCTCGCTGGCCGGGGCGGCCCGCCGGCTCCACTACGGCCAGCCCACGATCAGCTACCACCTCGACGCGCTGGAGGCCCACCTCGGCGCCCGGCTGGTCGAACGCGGCCCCACGGGCGCCGTCCTGACCGACATCGGGGCGATGGTGCTTGAGCACGCGGCGGACGTGCTGGAGCGGATCGAGACCGTGGAGTCGGACGTGGCGGCGCGCCTGGCCCACGGCGTGTCCACGCTGCGGGTCGGCGCGTTCACCACGGCGGCGACCAAGCTGCTGCCCGGCCCGCTGCGACGCGCCACCCAGGGCAGCGACGTCCGGATCGAACTCACCGAGGCCGAGCCCCTCGACCTCCTCACCCGGCTCCGGGCCAGGTCGCTGCACTGCGCCCTGATCTACGACGTCGCGGCCACCAAGGCCGGCCACGTCGCCGCCGCGAAGTACGGCCACGGCTCGGGGATGGACCACAGCCTCGGCTCGGGGGCGGAGCACGGCCACAGCCCGGGTGTGAAGCCTGCCCACGGTTCGGGTGTGGAGCACGGGCTCGGGTCGGGGGTGGCGTCTGGCCTCGGGTCGGGTGTGGAGCACGGGCTCGGGTCGGGGCTGGGCTCGGGTGTGGCGCCCGGTGGCGACTCGGGGGTGGAGCCTGAGCCTGGCTTCGGGTCGGGGGTGAAGGCGCGTGGTGGCGTGCGGGTGAAGGGTGGGGCGGGAGCGAGGGGGCGTTATGGGGCGGATCTGCGGGTGCGGACTTTGATGGACGATCCCTACCGGCTGCTCCTGCCCAGGGGGCATGCCCTGGCCGCCGGTGAAGGGCCTGTCGATCTCGGGTTGCTGGCCGGCGAGGGGTGGATCATCTCCAGCGGCTCCTACGACCCGAGCGACCAGACCCTCTACGCGACCTGCCAGTCCCTCGGCTTCCGTCCCCGCATCGCGCTGCGCGCCGACAACTACAGCGTGATCCACGGCTTCGTCGGCGCCGGGGGTGCGGTGGCGCTGGTGCCCGAGCTCGCCTTCGAGCAGGGGTACGACGTGGTCTCCCGCCCGGTGCTCCAGGACGTGGGCGCGCGCGGGATCCAGTTCGTCACCCCCGCCGGGCCATGCCCCGCCGTCGTGGACCGGGTCTGGACCGAGCTGCATAGAGCCTATGGAGGTGGTGCAGAAAAGCGGGGCGTTCCGGATCAGGACCGGTCGCTGTGAGGATGCGGCCATGACCCGATTCGGCGCTATGTACGGTCCTGATCTCACCTTCCTCGGCGTCCCCGCCTGCGACCTGGACGATCCGGCCTCCTGGGAGGAGGCAGAGGTGGTCATCCTGGGCGCGCCGTACGACGGAGGAACCTCCTACCGCGCGGGCGCCCGCTTCGGCCCCGGCGCCATCCGGCAGGCCTGCTACCTCGAACACGACGGCGTCCGCCCGTCGCTCGCCCTCGGCGTGGACGGCCTGCTGGACCTGCGGGTGAAGGACGCCGGTGACGTCATGATGTTGGGCGGTGACGCCTATGCGGCGCACGCCGCCCTGGAGCAGGCGGTTCACACGGTCGCGGCGGCCGGCAAGATCCCGCTCGTGATCGGCGGCGACCATTCGATCGCGCTGCCCAACATCACCGGCGTCGCCCGCGCGGCCGGGTGGGGCAGGGTGTCGGTCCTGCACTTCGACGCGCACGCCGACACCGGCGACAGCTCCTACGGCACGCTCATCGGGCACGGCCAGCCCATGCGCCGGCTCATCGAGTCGGGCGCGGCCAGGGGCGACCGGTTTCTGCAGATCGGGCTGCGCGGCTACTGGCCGGGGCCGGAGACGTTGCGCTGGATGGCCGACCAGGGGATGCGCTCGTACGAGATGACCGAGATCGTCGAGCGCGGCCTGGCCGAATGCCTGAGCGAGGCGGCCGAGATCGCGCTGGACGAGTGCGACGCCGTGTATCTGTCGGTGGACATCGACGTCGTCGATCCGGGCATGGCACCGGGAACGGGCACCCCGGAGCCGGGCGGCCTGACCTCCCGCGAACTGCTGGACGCGGTGCGGCGCCTGTCCTACGAGCTGCCGATCGCCGGCGTCGAGGTGGTCGAGGTCGCCCCCGCCCATGATCACGCCGACGTGACGGCCATGCTCGGCAGCCGCGTCGTGCTGGAGGCACTGTCCGGCCTGGCCAGGCAGCGCGCGGAGAAGCACGGACAACTGCAGCCATGGGACCGCGGCGAGCCCCTGCTCAAAAGGCACACGATGTCACCCGGTGACGGGTCCGCGGTGACCGGCTCGTGCCCGTGACGCGTTGCGCACCGCATGTCACGTGATGTCGGGCGATGGCGGGTCCGCGGTGACCGGCTCGTGCCCGTGACGCGTTGCGCGCCGCATGTCATGTGATGTCGGCCGATGGCGGGTGTGAGGCAACCGGCGGGCCCCTGCCGCGTGTCAGGCGATGTCGGCCGAGGAGGGGTCGGCGGTGGTCAGGCCGGAGGCTTGGAGTGCTGTTTCGAGGGTGGGGTGGATGTTGAACTGGCGGTACGCGCCGGTGACCTCCAGGATGCGGGCGGGCCGGGGCTGCACGGTGGCCAGGTGGAGACTGCCGCCGTGCTGGCCGGAGCCGGCTCTCAGATGCAGGAGCAGGCTCAGGCCGGTGCTGTCCATGAAGGTCAGCCCGCTCAGGTCGAGGACCAGCGGCAGCCCCGGCTCGGTGTGGCGTTCGGCGACGTAGTCCGCCAGCTGCGCGACGTTGCCGGCGTCCAGCTCGCCGGTGACGGTGATCAGCGTGCCACGCAGCATGCTGACGGTCATCAAGGACAACGGCGTCATCACGACCTCGGTGATCTCCCGGACAGAAACCCTGCTCAAACGGCGTCACTCTACTCTATGGGTGAATGACAATACAGGAAAGATGTTTCAGTATACGATGTTCCTATAACAGTCGTCACGTGAGGGACGAGAGAGTGAACGCCGTGCCCGAACCTCAGGGTGAAAGCCCGCCCGGCTGGACCTTCCTCACCCACCACGCCCGGGTCCTGCTGGAGATCGCCCGCGATCCCGAGGTGAGGCTGCGCGACATCGCCGCCACCATCGGCATCACCGAGCGCACGGTCCAGGGCGTCGTCAACGACCTGCACGAAGCCGGTTACCTCGGCCGCGAAAGAGTCGGCCGCCGCAACATCTACACGCTCAACCCCGACCGGCACTTCCGCTACCCCACCGAGTCCGGCATCGCCGTCCGCCACCTCATCGAGATCTTCACCAAACGCCGGCGGCCCGCCTGATCCATGTTAAGAATCTTTGACATCATGTCCAAGGTGCTTTACCTTGGCGATGTCGGCTTTTCTTTACATGGAGGAGTGTCATGTCCACCGAGGAGAAACGGGTGTGGGCGTACGCGGCGGTCGCGCTCGCGATCCCCGTCGTCTACTTCACCATCGTCCTCCGGCAGCTGCCCGGCGCGGACGTCACCCGGATCACCTACATCCCGGCCCTGCTCACCGCCATCGGCGTCGCCGTACTCGCGAACATCGTGGCGTCGATCGCCACCGCGATCGCCGCGCCGAGGGAGGCGGGCCTGAAGGACGAGCGCGACGCCTCCATCCGCCGGTACGGCCAGCGGGCCGAGTACTACGTGCTGGCCGCCGGCGTCGTCGGCGTGTTCGCGCTGACCCTGGCCGGCGCCGCGCACTTCTGGATCGCCAACGCCCTTTACCTGGCGTTCGTGCTGTCGGCCCTCGCCTCGGCGATCGCCCGGATCGTCGCCTACCGCAGGGGTTTCTGAGCATGGTCAAGCCCACCAGGGTGACGAACTCGATCCGCGCGCTGCGCTTCGCCAGGGGCGAGATGACGCAGGCGGACCTGGCCGAGCGGGTCGGCGTGACCAGGCAGACCGTCATCGCCATCGAGCAGGGCCGCTACTCGCCCTCGCTGGAGATGGCCTTCAAGATCGCTCGCGCGCTGGGCGTCAAGCTCGACGACGTCTTCCAGTACCCGGAGGACGGCGACTGACGGCGGTGTTCCACGGTGGAACGGGATGTCACGCCCCTCTGATGACATTCACTCTCAGAGGAGGCACCTCATGCGCAAGCACCTGCCGGCGATCCTGGCCGCGGCGGCGACCGTGGCCGCGCTGACGGGCTCCGTGCCCGCGCAGGCATCGGTCGGGACCCTCATCCTCGGCCAGAACCAGTCCCTGGGCGGGCTGAACTGGACCTTCAGCGAGACCAACGGCAACCTCTCACCGACCGGCAGCGACGACCGGGCCAGCTCCCTGCGGGTCACCGGCAACTCGGCCTGGGTCGTCTACCAGCACGACAACAACGGCGGCCGCGCCTACTGCGTGCTGCCCGGCCAGAGCATCAGCGACCTGCACCACCGGTGGTGGCAGTTCGGCGACACAATCTCCTCGGTCCAGCGGCTCATCGGACCGAACTGCTTCCAGTTCCCCATGTTCCTCAGCACGACTCTCTGACCCGGGCACGCGCCTGGATAGGGTCGGCTCCATGGACCTGATCGCATGGCTGCGTGACTCCGATCCGGCGCTGCGCTGGCAGGTCGAGCGCGATCTGGCCGGGGAGCCGCCGCGGGTGTGGGAGGCGACGCGGGCGCGGATCGCGGCCGAGGGCTTCGGCGCCCGGCTGCTCGCCCTCCAGGACCCGGACGGCCAGTGGGCGGGCGGCGCGTTCTTCCCGAAGGAACCTGAGAAAGAAGACGGGCAGCCCTGGACGGCGACCACCTGGACGCTCACCACGCTGCGGGAATGGGGGATGGATCCGGCCGTCCTGCGCGAACGCCGTACCGCGGAACTGCTCGCCGAGAACTGCCGGTGGGAGTACGACGGCCTGCCCTACTGGGGCGGCGAGGTGGACTGCTGCATCAACGCCTGGACGGCCGGGAACGGCGTCTGGCTCGGCGCCGACGTCACCGGCATCGCCGAGTGGTTCCTTGAGCACCGGCTGCCGGACGGCGGCTGGAACTGCGAGTGGGTCAACGGCTCGACGCGCTCGTCGTTCCACTCGACGCTCAACTCGCTCAAGGGGCTGCTCGCCTACGACGTGGCGACCGGCGGCACGGACGAGACCCGCGCCGCCCGGCGCTCCGGCGAGGAGTACCTGCTGCGGCGCGGCCTCTTCCGCCGCCTGTCCACCGGTGAGCCGGTCGGGCCGTGGGCGGGGCGGTTCGCGTACCCCGTCCGGTGGCAGTACACCGTGCTCAACGCGGCCGAGTACTTCCGCGAGGCCGCGCTGTTCGACGGTACGAAGCCGGACCCGCGGATGGCGGAGGCGATCGAGCTCATCCGGTCCGCCCGGCGCCCGGACGGCACCTGGGAGCAGGCGTGGCGGTATCCGGGGCGGGTGTGGTTCGAGGTGGACGCGCCGGTGGGGAAGCCGTCGAAGTGGCTGACCCTGTCAGGGACGCGGGTGCTCTCCTGGTGGGACGCCCTTATCTGAGTTTAACCGCCGCCTCTGTTGTGTGGCCTTGATCGATCCGCACCCGACACGAGGCAGGACACATGACCCTCCACCATGCCGACCGGCGCACGTTCCTGAAGGGAGCGGCGGCCCTCGCCGCTGCCGCCGGAGCGAGTACGGCCCTGCCCCTCGCGGCCGAGGCCGGCACCGAGGACCCCGACCAGTTGTTCAAACAGGGCAGGTTCGCCGACGCCGAACGCGGCTACCGCCGCCAACTGCGCGAGGACCCGCGCGCCGCCCGCGCCCACGCGCAGATCGGCTACATCGCGCTGCTGTCCAACCGGTTCGGCACCGCGCAGGCGCACCTGGGCAAGGCCATCGCGCTGGCTCCGGGCGACATCGCCTCCACCCAGCGCCTGGCGGAGTGCTTCGTCCGCCAGGACCAGCCGGCCCGCGCGGTCCCGCTGCTGCGCCGTACCGGCCGCCCGCGCGACGCGGCGTTCGCCAAGGTCTACTCCCACATCGAGGGCACGCCCTGGACGATCTCCGGCGCCCGGAGCACCCGCGTGCCCTTCCACACCCTCGATCCCGTCCCCTCCGTCGAGGCCACCGTCAACGGCGGCAGGCCGCAGAAGTTCTACCTCGACACCTACGCGACGCTGGACCTGTCGATGGAGGAGGCGGAACGGGCCGGGCTGCGCGCGCTGGCCACCGTCGAGGGCGGGGTCGTGGACGCCCATCCCGTCGTGCTCCACTTCGGCGTCCTCGACTCCTTCAGGGTCGGAGACATCGAGATCCGCAACATCCCCGTGCAGTGGAACGACGCGCAACGGCCGCCCCTGCCCGACGGCTCGCAGGCGGCGGGCGCGTTCGGCACCACGATCTTCTACCACTTCCTGACCACCATGGACTACGCGGGCAAGGCCCTGCTGCTGCGGCGCACGCCCGGCGCCGCGCGCGACGAGATCGCCCGCCTGCCGCTGTGGCTGGCGGGGGACCACTTCCCGTGCTCGGTGGGCAGCCTCGGCGACCACCCGCCCAGGATGGTCAGCATCGACACCGGCGGCATCGGCAGTGCCCTGGACACCACGGTGGCGATCGCGGAGCAGTACGGCCTCACGGTGGACTACGACAACCCGAGCGAGCGGTTCGGCATCAAGACCTACCCGCTCACCGCGGAGCGGGCCGGCCTGGGCCGCGCGGTCCGGCGCGACGTGCGCGGCAAGGCCGCCGAGAAGGTCTTCCCGGGACTGCCCGGCCCCGGCCAGTCGGCGCAGTTCGGCTTCGACATGATCGCGAACTTCACCCACGAGTTCTTCAAGCCGTACGCCGTCACCTTCGACTACACCCGCATGCGCATGTCCATCAGCCGCCCGTCATAGGCGGGCCTCGGCGAGGGCCTGGTCGAGGATGGCGGCGCCGCGGGTGATCTCCTCGTCGCTCGCGGTCAGCGGCGGCGCGATCCTGAAGATGCCGCCCATGCCGGGCAACTGCACGATGTTCATGTGCAGCCCGAGCTCGAAGCAGCGCCGGGTGACCTCCGCGCCCAGCCGGTCGGCGCCGCCCGCGCCCAGTACCTCGTCTCCGGCCAGCTCCACCCCCAGCAGCAACCCGCGCCCGCGCACGTCCCCGACCACCTCGTGGCGGGCGGCGATCGCGTCGAGCCGGCCCCGCAGCAGCGCGCCGAGCTCGGCCGCCCGCTTGTCGAGGTGGTCGCGCTCCAGGACGTCCAGGACGGTGTTGCCGACCGCGGCGGGCAGCGGATCGCTGACGTGGGTGGTGAAGAACAGGTACCCGCGTTCGTGCGCCCGCCGCTCGATCTCCGCGCTGGTCAGCACGGCCGCCAGCGGCAGCCCGGCGCCGAGCGTCTTGGACAGCGTGAGGATGTCGGGCACCACGCCGTCGTGCTGAAAGGCGTACCAGTCCCCGGTACGGCACAGCCCCGTCTGCGCCTCGTCCAGGATCAGCAGCATGCCGCGTTCCCGGCACTTGCCCGCCAGCGCGGCGAGATAGCCGGGCGGCAGTTCGATGACGCCGCCCGAGCTGAGGATCGGCTCGACCAGGCACGCGGCCAGGCTGCCGACCGACTGGGCGTCGATCAGGTCGAAGCCCAGGTCGAGCTGGCGGCGCCAGTCGAGCGCGCCGCCGGCGTCGACGACGCCGGGACGGAAGCGGTCGGGAACGGGCAGCGCGAAGTTGCCCGGCGCGGCGGGCCCGTACCCCTTGCGGCCGGCGCTGTAGGTGGCGTTCGCGGCGGCCATCGTCATCCCGTGCCAGGACCGGGCGAACGACACGATCTCATGCCGGCCGGTGACGAGCTTCGCCATCCGTACCGCGGCCTCGTTGGCCTCGGCTCCGGTGGTCAGCAGCAGCGCCTTCTCCAGCGGATCGGGCAGCGACTCCGCGAGCCGGCGGGCGAGGTCGACGACGGGGCGGCTGAGCATGCCGCTGTGCAGGTGGTCGAGCAGGCCGATCTGCTCGCGCACCGTCGCGACGATCGCCGGGTGGGAGTGCCCGAGGATCGCGCTCATCTGGCCGGAGGTGAAGTCGAGCAGCTCGTGGCCGCTCTCGGTGAACACCGAGGTGCCCCGCGCGCGGGCGATGAGCTCCGGTGTGAACGCGGCCTGGCCGCTGTAGCGGATGAGGTGGCGGGCTGATTCGGGAACCATGCCACCGACGTTAGGCACGCGCCGCCGTACGCGTCCATCGCGCTAGTGGATCTCGGGCAGATCCCGAAGCTGCCTGCGCGAGGTGAGCCCGAGCTTGCGGAAGATGTTGCGCAGGTGGGCGTCGATGGTGCGCGGGCTGAGGAAGAGCGTGGCGGCGACGTCCTTGGAGGTCGCGCCCTCGGCCACGAGCCGCGCGATGTGCACCTCCTGCAGGGTGAGCTGCTCGCCCTCCGCCGCGGTACGGCTGCGCGCCTGCTCACCGGTGCCGCGCAGCTCGCCGGCCGCCCGCTTGGCGAAGGCCTCCGCGCCCAGCTCGGACAACTGCTCATGGGCCTGCCGGAGTTGTGCCCGCGCGTCCCGGCGCCGTCCCTCCCGGCGCAGCCACTCCCCGTACAGCAGGTGGGCCCGGCCCCGGTGGATGGCCGTCGGGCTGTCGCGCAGGTGCTCGACGGCCTCCCGGTAGCCGTCCTCTTCGCCGGTGACGAGGGCGCGGCAGTACGCCTCGACGCCCAGGGCCCAGGCGGTACCGGCGGCGCGGGCGCGCACGGTCAGCTCGCGCAGGGCTCCGGCGGCCGGCTCGGGGCGGCCGGAGCGCACCGCGGCCTCGATCAGCTCGGGCAGGGCCAGACCGGACACGCCCAGGTCGCCGCTGGCGGTGGCGGCCCGGGCCGCCACCAGCGCGGCGGGGTAGTCGGCCAGGCTGTTGTGCAGGACGGCCGCGGCCCACTGCGCGCTGAGGCTCATCCTCGGCGGCACGTCCGCGAACAGCGCCATGGCCTCCTCACGCCGTCCGCGCAGGGCGGCCAGGTGCAGGCGCGGGTAGACCAGGGGAGCGGCCCCGGTCGCCGAGGCGATGGCCTCCTCCTCCGAGATCATCTCGGCCGCGGGGCCGAACGCGCCCTCGTGCGCGCGGACGGTGGCCAGCATCGCCAGGCCGATCGGCACGAGGTGGAAGGCGCCGGACTCGCGTCCCGTGGCCACGACCCGCTCGGCCGTACCGCGCATCACCTCGATGTCCCACAGCTCGGCGGCGATCATGTAGCCGAGGGAGGGGCGGCTCGCCCAGACCTCGTCGTCGAGCCGGCGCACGATCGGCCGCAGCGGCCCGGCGGCCGGGGCGTGGCCCCGGGTGACGAGCGTGACCAGGCCGTCGAGCACGGTGTCGGTGCCGGTCCCGGTGCCGGGCGGCGCGGACCTGGCGGCCTCCACGATGGCGGCCAGCTCGCCGGTGAACACGCCCATCTCCATCGCGTCCAGGTAGCAGGCCCGCGAGCGGGCCGGGTCGGTCTCCGCCAGGGCGCGGGCGGCCCGCAGGAGGTAGGCGGCAGGGTCGTCGCCGCCCCGGTAGCGGGCGAAGGACAGGCGGCCGCGGAGCACGTCGAAGCGCGGGTCGTCGCTCTGCACGCTGGTGAGCAGGTCGGCGGCGACCTCGAACGCGCCGGCCGCGAGCTTGGCGCGGGCGGCGGCCAGCACCCGTTCGGCGCGCGCCGCGGGGTCGGTGGTCAGCGCGGCCGAGCGTTCCAGGAAGGCCGCCGCCGCGGCGATGCCGCCACGGGCCTGCGCGCGGGCGGCGGAGGCGTCGAGTTCGGCGGCGACCTCCTCGTTCGGGCCGGGGGCGGCCTGGGCGCGGTGCCAGGCGCGCCGGTCGGGCTCGGCCGCTGGGTCGGTGGCTTCCGCCAGGGCCGCGTGCGCCCGGCGGCGTTCACCGGCGGTGGCGGCGCCGTAGACGGCGGAGCGGGCCAGCGGGTGGCTGAAGCGGATCCGGGTGCCGAAGTCGGCCAGCCCGCCGGTCCGCGCGGCGGTGTCGGCGGTGATGCCCAGCCGCCCGGCGGCCCGCCACAGCAGTCCCGCGTCGCCCACCGGCTCGGCCGCCGCCACGGTGAGCAGGGTTCTGGCCGGCTCCGGCAGGGCCCGCAGGCGGGTCAGGTAGCTCTGTTCGATCACGGCCGGGACGTCGAAGCCGCCCGCCATGCCGCCCAGTCCCGCGGTTCTCGGCAGTTCGAGCAGCGCGAGCGGGTTGCCCCTGGATTCGGACAGGATGCGGTCGCGGACCCGCTCGTCCAGCGGCGCGTGGACGGCCTGATCGAGCAGGGCGCGCGCCTCGGCTTCGCTCAGGCCGCGCAGCCCCAGCTCGGGCAGGTCCGCCAGCGCGGCCGGTCCCGGCTCGCGGACGCCGAAGATCATGGCGATGCGTTCGGTCCCGATCCGGCGGGCCAGGAAGGCCAGCGTGTGGGCGGAGGCGTGGTCGAGCCATTGGGCGTCGTCCACGACGCACAGCACCGGCCGCTCGCGCAGCGCCGCCAGCAGCAGTCCCAGGGCGCCCAGGCCGACCATCAGGGGCTCCGGCGTGCCGGAGTTCAGCCCGAACGCCCCTTCGAGGGCCGTGCGCTGCGGCGGGGCCAGGTCGCCGAGGTGGTCCAGGAGCGGCGCGCACAGCTGATGGAGCGCGGCGAAGGGCAGCTCCATCTCGAACTGCGCGCCCGTGGCCCGGATGACGAGGAATCCGTCCGCGGCCTGCCCCGCCTGCCGTAGCAGCACGCTCTTGCCGATGCCCGGCTCTCCCTTGACGACGAGGGCGCCGCCCCGCCCCTGCCGTGCGGCATCGAGCAGAGCGGTGAGCCGCGCCATCTCGGCGTCGCGCCCGAGCACCATGTCCATGGGCAGACACTCTAGGGGGCCTTCTCCGCCTCCTCCTTCAGGTGGCGCAGCCAGGCGGTCAGCGACCCTTCGAGCGCGGCGCGCATGCCCGCCACGTCCGCGCGGATCGCCGCGCCGTCCCACGACTCCTCGGTGTGCACGTGTACGGCGCCGCCCTCCTCACGGAAGGTCCACAGGTGCAGCCCGTCGATGCCGTGGGCGGGGCCGCCCCACAGAATACGGGCCCGCGGCTCGGCCACGTGCACGGTGGAGGTGATGTCGAGGCCGAAGGTGCTCCAGTGGAAGACCGCGCCGGCGACCAGCGGGGTGTGGGCGGAGGAGCTGGTGATGTCCCTCTGCCAGGCGGGCCAGCCGTTCACGTCGGTGTGCAGGCGCCAGACGCGCTCCAGCGGAGCCTCGATCACGGTGGCGAGGCGGACGACGACGGGGGCGCCGAAGTCGATGGCGGTGATCACTTGGTGTCCTCGATCCAGTGTCCGTGGATGCCCGACGGCACCCGGTGGGGGAGCTCGACGGCGGCGACCGTGGTCAGCTCGGCGGCGTCCAGGACGAGCAGCTCGGACGCGCCGGCCTTGAGGTCGCTGACGACGGTGAGCAGGTAGCCGTCGTCCTCGTTGTTGCTGCCGGCGGCGGGCACGAAGACGGCCTCGCCGGGCATGCGGCCCTCGCCGTGGGAGAACAACCGCTGCCCGCCGGTCGCGGTGTCGAACTTGACGGTGTGGTAGCCGGACAGGCCCGCGCCGGGGAAGGCGATGGCGTAGCTGTAGCGGTTGGCGATGCCGGTGTGGGCGTCGTTGATGGCGGGGAACTCGACGTTCAGGCTGTCCAGGGGCTCCTCGGCGGCCTTGCCGGTGGCCGGGTCGAGGATCCAGCGGTGCAGGGTCGCGCCGGCCAGCGGGCTCGGGCCGTACGCGGGCGCGCCCACCCACCACTTCCACGACGACTCCCACCCGGCGCGGTCGAAGCGCGGCCCTTCGAGCACCACGCGCCCGCGGGCGTCCACGTAGGAGTTGCTGACGTGCAGTAGCGTGCTCTGCTCGACCTCGAACCAGGTCACCCGGTCCGACTCGCGCGGCATGACGCCGATCCGGAACGGCACGTCGTCGTGCCAGCGATAGGGGATGCCCGACTGCTCGGCGTGGTCGAAGACGACCGGCGAGCACATGAACACCGCGTGCTGCGCGGTGATCGCGAAGTCGTGCATCAGCGACGGCCCCGCCCCCTCGATCGCCTGGGTCCGCACGATCTGCCCGGAGGCGTCGGCGACGTGGTAGGTCAGGTACGGCGGGAAGGGGCTGTAGCTGAAGAAGTGCAGCTCCCCGGTGACCGGGTCCTCCTTCGGGTGGGCGGTCATGGCGCTGGTGAGCTTCCCGCCGAAGTCGTACACGCCGACGGTGTCCAGCTCGGCGCTCACCTCCCAGGGCAGGTTGGCCTCCTGCAGGGCCAGGTAGCGCCCGCCGTGGAAGATGATGCTGGTGGCCGCCGCGGAGACCTCCAGCTCCGTGCCGTGGAAGGGCACTCCTTCCAGGTACGGCGTGCGCACCCACCGGTTGCGGTACCACTCGGCCCTGCCACCGGCCAGCCGGATGCCGTGGATCATGCCCGCGCCCTTGAACCAGTGGGTGGGCGTCACCCCGGGCTTCGGGTTGTGGCCGTTGCGGAAGTAGCGGCCGTTGAGCTCGGGCGGCAGCGTGCCGCGCACGGTCAGCTCGTGGGCGGTGATCTCGTCGGCGACCGGCGAGTAGTGCCCGGTCAGGTACGGCTTGGCGAGGTCGTTCATCAGGGTGCCTTTCCAATCGAGACGATCGTGATGAGCAGGGTCAGGGCGGCGCAGGCGAGGAAGGCCCCGCCGTACGACGGAAGGAGGGTCAGCGCGGACAGGCCCACGGCGCCGCCGACCTGCCGGGTGGCGTTGACCAGCCCGCCGGCCAGGCCGCTGTCCTCGGCCGGGACCCCGGCCGAGGCCCAGGCGGTCAGGCGGACGAAGGCCACGCCGAGCCCGGCGCCGATGAGCAGCGACGGCGCGATCAGCGCGCCGGTGAGCCCGAGCCAGGCCAGGCCCGCGGCGAGCAGCAGCAGGCCGGCGGGCAGGACCGCGCGGCCGCGGATCCTCCCGGCCGCCCAGGACGCGATGGTGATCATCAGGGCCAGGGGGAGCTGGGACAGCCCGGCTTCCAGCGGCGTGTAGCCCAGGTCCCGCTGCTGGTAGAGGGGCAGGAAGTAGAACAGGCCCAGCCAGACCGCGCCGAGCAGCGCCATCAGCAGGTTGGGCCGGGCGACCACGGCCATCCGCGCGGGCAGCAGCGGGTGGGGCGAGCGGCGCTGGATCACCACGAACACCGCCAGCAGCGCCAGACCGGCAAGCGCCGCGGGCCACAGGCTGGTCAGGCCGTAGGTGAGCATGAGCAGGGCGGCGACGAGCGTCGTCGTGCCGGGCAGGTCGAGGGTGCCGCCGCGCGGGGTGTCGGCGGGTACCAGCCGCCAGGTGGCCGCGATGACCGCCAGGGCGAAGGGGACCAGGACGGCGAAGACGGCGCGCCAGCCGTACAGATCGGTGAGCAGGCCGCTCAGCAGCACGCCCGCCGCGCCGCCCGCGCCGGAGACCGCGCCCCACACCCCGAGCGCCGTCCCGCGGCTCTTCCCGTCCGGGAACAGGCGCAGCACCAGGGCGAGCGCGGCCGGCGCGAGGAGCGCGGCGCCGAGGCCCTGCGCGACCCGCGCGGCGATCAGCATCGCCGGTCCCGTGGCCAGGGCGGCGGCCAGGCCGGCCAGGGCGAACAGGGTGGCGCCGGTGAGGAAGACGCGGCGCAGCCCGTACACGTCGCCGAGCCGGCCGCCCGGCAGCAGGATCGCGCCGAAGACCAGCACATACGCGTTGATCACCCAGGTCAGGCCGGCCGGCGACATGGCGAGGCCGGTGCGGATCTGCGGGAGGGCGACGTTCACGATCGAGGTGCTGAGAACCACGAGGAACTGGGCGGTGGCCAGTGCGGCCAGGGGCGCCCAGGCGGCGGTTCGGTGGAGTCCGGTGCCGTGCATGACTTCAAGGTCGCAGCGGGGCGTACGTCCTCGCGTCGGTGGTTTTCGCCTATTCGCTGACTTGTGAACCTCTATCGCAACCTGTAGGTTGCCATGCATGGTGACGAACACGATCGAACGTGAGGTGGTGCTGCGGCATTCCGCCGACCGGGTCTGGGCCGCGCTGACCACCGCGGAGGGACTGTCCCGGTGGTTCGGCTCGGTGGCCGAGATCGACCTGCGGCCCGGGGGGCGCGCGTACTTCCGCTGGGACGACCTCGGCCAGGAGTCGCTCGCCACGGTCACGGTCGTCGAAGCGCCGCACCGGTTCGCCTTCACCTGGGCGATCGAGGGGGTGGACGCGCTGCTGACAACGGTCGAGTTCACCCTGGACGAGGTGCCGGGCGGCACCCGGCTGCGGCTGGTGGAGAGCGGGTTCGCCAAGGCCGCCGACGCCGGCGTGGCCCGCACCGCCCGCCAGGCCAACACCCAGGGCTGGGACGCCGAGCTGGCCGACCTGGAGAGTTACCTCGATGCCGCCGCCTGAGGCGGAGGCTCAGGCCGTGGCGGTGTTCGCGGCGCTGACCGATCCGACTCGGCGGGCGCTGCTGGAGGAGCTGGCCCGCGCGGGTCCGGCCACCGTCACCGATCTGGCCCGGCGGCTGCCGATCAGCCGCCAGGCCGTGGCCAAGCACCTCGGCCTGCTCGCCGAAGCGGGCCTGATCAGCGCCGCGGAACCCACCGGCCGCCGCCACCCCTACCGCCTGGAACCCGCACCGATCCGCGCCGCCCAGGTGTGGCTGGCCATGCTCGCCCACCGCTGGGACGACCGGCTGTCCGCACTGGAAGACGCTCTCGATATGGAGGAATCATGACCGCGTACACCGCTGGACTGAACATCGCGATGAAGATCCCCAAGGCGCAGTACGAGGCCACCGTGGCCTTCTACCGCGACACCCTGGGCTTCGAGGTCAAGGAGGAGGACGTCGGCTACGCCCCGACCGTCTCCAGGACCCATTCGGTGAAGTTCGGCCCCAACACGCTGTGGCTGGACCGCGTCGACAACTACAGCCGGCCCGACCTGTGGCTGCAGCTCCACACCGACGACATGGACGCCGCGACGGCCGAACTGGCCGAGACCGGCATCCACCCGTGCGACGAGGTGGAACCGCTGGAGAACCTCACCACGAGGACCCACTGGATCAAGAACCCGGCCGGGATCGTGCACCTGCTCGCCGAGTCCGGCTGACCGGCCACCCGGGGGTCCCTCCCGGTCCGGCCGGCGGCTGGGCGTTCAATGGAGTGGGGGGACGACATGGAATCGACGACATACGCCCTGGTGGTGGGCGCGGGGCCGGTGGGGCTGACCATGGCGGCCGAACTGCGCCGCCACGGCGCGGCCTGCCGCGTCATCGACAGCCTGCCCCGGCCCACGGGCTGGGCGAAGGCCGTCGGGATCCAGCCGCGTACGCTCGAGGTCTGGGAACAGATGGGCGTCGTCCGCGAGGCGATCGCGGCGGGGGTGTGGCTGCGGGGTCAGCTGCAGTTCACCGACGGCGTGGCCGGGGACCCCTACGAGCTCCGGGTGCCCGACGGCACCTACGGCTTCCTGGCCCTGCCGCAGTACGAGGTCGAGCGCATCCTGACCGAGCACCTGGCCCGCCTGGGCACCGAGGTGGAGCGGGGCGTCGAGCTGCGGAGCTTCACCCAGGACGCCGACGGGGTGAGCGCCACCCTCGCGCTGCCCGGCGGGCCGGAGCGGACCGTCCGCGCCGGCTACCTGGTCGGCTGCGACGGCGCCCACAGCGCGGTACGGCACGGCCTGGGCCTGGCCTTCGAGGGCGACCGCTTCCCCGAGGAGTACATGCTCGGCGACGTCGAGGTGGACTGGTCCATGCCCGCCGGCTACGCGCTGCGCTTGCTCGCCGAAGCACCGGACGGCGGGCGGGACCTGCTGGTCTGCGTCCCGCTGCCCGGCCACAACCGCTACCGGCTGTCGATGCTCGCACCGGCGGAACTGCGCGGGGACGACGGGGCCGGGCACGGGATCGTCACCGACCGTCCCGGCCCGAGCCTCGCCCAGCTCCAGGAGGTCGTCGACCGGCTCGTACCCGGGAAACCGGCGATGGGCAATCTGCGCTGGTCGTCGCTGTTCGGCATCAGCCACCGCCTCGCCGACCGCTACGGCG
This sequence comes from Nonomuraea sp. NPDC059023, assembly GCF_042740095.1. Classification (NCBI taxonomy): domain Bacteria; kingdom Bacillati; phylum Actinomycetota; class Actinomycetes; order Streptosporangiales; family Streptosporangiaceae; genus Nonomuraea; species Nonomuraea sp. NPDC059023. Next base: position 25,323 of record NZ_JBHYIO010000012.1, read on the forward strand.
CGGGCCGGGCGTTCGTCTGCGGCGACGCCGCCCACATCCATCCGCCGACCGGCGCCCAGGGCGCGAACACCGGCATGCAGGACGCGTACAACCTGGCCTGGAAGCTCGCCCTGGCGTTGCGCGGCGAGGCCGCTCCCGGGCTGCTGAGCACGTACGGCGCCGAACGGCGACCGGTGGGGGAGGAGGTGGTGAGCCGGACGGTCCGCTACGCCCGCACCCAGTCACTCGGCGACGCCGACGCGACCCAGCTCGCCCGGGAGGGCCAGCTCCTGGTCGCCTACCCCGGCAGCCCGTTGTCCGGCGAGGGGCAGTACCCGCCCGGCGTCGGTGGTCCCCGGCCGGGTGAGCGCGCGCCGGACGTGCAGGGGCTGACGCAGGAGGGGCTCGGCTTCCCGGTACGGCTGTTCGACCTGCTCCAGGGGCCCGGCCACACGCTGATCCTTTACGCGGACGCGGCGACCGGCCTGGACGACGCCGAGACCCTGGCCGGTCTGGTCCGCGTCTACGTCGTGCTGGCTCCCGGCGTCCCGCCGCCCGAGCGGGGAGCGCGGGTGCTCCGGGACGCCACGGGCGCCTTCCGCGACCGGTACGCGGCCGGGCGCAGCGCCGCGTACCTCATCCGCCCGGACGGGTACGTGGGCTTCCGTGCCCAGCCGATGGATCTCGCGGCCGTCACCGCGCACCTGCGGAACACCTTCGACGTGCGGGACGACTAGCGCGGCGTCCGCCCTGGTGGCTCGGTACCCTGGTGCCCGGTCGATCGGAGGCGGGGGAAGACGTGACGGAGCACGGGCGGATCGTGGCCGAGGTGTCGGCGGTCATCGGGGAGGCGCGTCCCACGCTGGCGCGCGCGGCCACCGGAGTACGCGCCCTGCTGGACGCCGAGGCGTGGCGGGAGTTCACCGGGCCGGGCGGCGAGCTCGTGGAGCACGGCGACCTCGTCGAGTTCATCACCGCCGACCCGCCCCGCGGGCTCGGCGTGACGCCGGGGCTGGTGCGGGCGCTGGTGGCCGACGACCTCGACGTGGCCGCGCAACTGGACCAGGCGTTGCTCGCGGCCACCCCCGCGCGGCAGCCGCAGCCCGAGGAGCCGGAAACGCCAGAGGAACTGGATGAGGCCCGCGTCGCGGCGCCGGAGACGCCCGCGCTGCGGCGGCTGCGGGAGGACGCGCCCGCGCTGCACAGCAAGGTCGTGGCGGGCGAGCTGAGCACGAACGCGGCCATGGTGCAGGCGGGCTTCCGCCCCCGCACGATCAGCGTGCCGGTCTCGCGCCCGGAGAACGCGGCCAAGGCGCTGCGCCGCAACCTCAGCCGCGAAGAGCTGGTGGAGCTGGTGACCCTCCTGTCGCAGGACCTGTGAGCCCCTCAGTCCAGTAGCGGCAGGGTCAGCCGGAAGCGCGCGCCCTCGCCGAGGGCGGTCTCCAGCTCGACGTCGCCGCCGTGCGCGCGGGCCAGGGAACGCGCGATGGCCAGGCCCAGGCCCGCGTTGGTCCCGGCAGAGCGGTTGCGGGAGCGGTCGGTGCGGTAGAAGCGGTCGAAGACGCGGCCCGCCTGCTCGGCCGTCATCCCCGGCCCCGTGTCGGCCACCTCGAGTACGGCCCGCCCGCCCGCCGTACCGACGCCGATCCGCACGGGCGTGCCCGGCGGGGTGTGCGCGGCGGCGTTGCCCACGAGGTTGGCCACGACCTGCCGCAGCCGGTCCTCGTCGGCGCGGACCGGAGCCGGTCCCGGCGGCCCGCCGCCACCGGGGCCGGTGAGCTCGACCCGGCGTGACGGGTCGAGGGCGCGCAGGTCGTGGCGGGCGTCGTTGGCGAGGGTGCGCAGGTCCATCGGGGCCGGGTCGAGCTGGCTCTCGGGCGCGTCGTCGAGCTGGGCGAGCAGCATCAGGTCCTCGGTGAGGGCGGTCAGCCGGGTGGCCTCGCGGTCGATGCGGGCCATCGCCGCGTCCACCTCGGCCGGTCCGGGCAGCCCGCCCATCCGGTAGAGCTCCGTCGAGCCCTTGATGACGAACAACGGCGTGCGCAGCTCGTGGCTGACATCCGAGACGAACGTCCGCATCCGGTTCTCGGAGGCGGCCCGGTCGGCGAAGGCCCGTTCGAGCTGGCCGAGCATGGTGTTGAGCGAGGCCCCGAGATGCCCGATCTCCGTGCCGGGCGGCGCGAGGCCCGGCACGCGGTGGGTGAGGTCGCCGCCGGCGATCGCGGCGGCCGTGTGCTCGATCCGGCGCAGCGGCCGCAGCCCCCGCCCGAGGGCGAACCAGCCCACCCCCGTCAGCAGCACGAGCAGCACCACACCGCTGACCAGGCTGCTGGCCCGCAGTTGCGCGATCGTGGCGTCGGCCTCGGTGAGCGGCGCGACCGCGATCACCGTCCCGCCCCAGCCGACGGTCGGGCGGGCGACGGCCCGCCAGCGTCCGGAGCCCTCGGCGGCCGGCAGGTCCACGGCCCTGCCGTCGGCCGGGATCGCCCGCAGCCGTTCGCGCGCAGGCAGGCCGGCCTCGTTCAGCCCGGGGGAGTGGACGCGGCCCGACACCACGCCGTTCGCGTCCAGATACACCAGGTACGGCGCGCCGAACAGGTCGAGGGCCGGGGCGAGCAGGTCCGGGCGGGTCCCGGCCTGCGTGAGGTCGGGCGGGCCGTCGCCGGACACCCGGGAGATGATCGAGGTGAGCGTGCCGAGCTGGTGGTCGAGCCGGTTGAGCTGGTAACGCTCCAGGCGGTCGGTGACGACGGCGCTGATGAGGCTGAGCCCGGCCAGCAACAGGCCCGTGGTGAGCAGCAGCAGCCTGGCCCGCAGCGAGAGGCGGCTCACGGCCGGGGCTCGCGGGGCTCGCGGAGTTCGCGGATCACGTAGCCGGTGCCGTGCACGGTGTGGATGAGCTTGGGCTCGCCGGTGTCGACCATGCGCCGCAGGTAGGAGATGTAGGTGTCGACGATGCTGGCGTCGCCGCCGAAGTCGTAGCGCCAGACCCGGTCGAGGATCTGCGTCTTGGACACGACGCGCCCGGCGTTCTCCATCAGGTAGTGCAGCAGCCGGAACTCGGTGGGGGAGACGCGGACGGGCCGGCCCGCCCGCGTCACCAGGTGTCCCTCGGGGTCGAGCGCGAGCGGGCCCACGGTCAGCACGCCGGGCTGGTGGCCCGTGGTGCGGCGCAGGATCGCGCGGATCCGGGCGATCAGCTCCTGCAGGTCGAACGGCTTGGTCACGTAGTCGTCGGCGCCGAGGGAGAGCCCGGTGACCTTGTCGGCCTGGCGGTCGCGGGCGGTCAGGAACAGGACCGGCACCGGTCCGCCGCCTCCCTCGGGACGCAGCTCACGCAGCCGGCCCACCACCTCGAACCCGTCCATGTCCGGCAGCATGACGTCGAGCAGCACCAGGTCGGGCGGCTCCGCCCTGGCGGCGGCGACCGCCTCGGCGCCGGTCGCCGCCGAGCTCACCCGGAACCCGGCGAACCGCAGCGTGGCCGCCAGCAGTTCGCGGACGGTGGCCTCGTCGTCCACCACCAGCAGCCGCTCGCCGCCCTCCGCCGGTGTCATGGCCTGTCCTGATGCTCGCACGAGGGCCAGGATACGGAGGCCCGGTTCACACGTCGCGGCGCTGGAAGACCGCGAACGCGGCGGCCAGTACGACGGCGACCCCGAGGCACATCCCGCCCAGGTTCAGCCAGGGCTCCGGGTAGGCCGGGTCCGGGACCGTGGCGAAGATCGCGGCCGCCCCCTTCGTGGGCCAGAACGCGAACAGCCCCTGCGTCCACGGAGGGAACAGGCCCTGAAGAGCAGGAACCAGGAAGACGATCCCCACCAGGGTCGCCAGCGCTCCTGCCGTGGCCCGCATGATCGTGCCGAGCCCGACCGCGAGCAGCGCGATCGCCGACAGGTAGATCCCGCCGCCCGTCACGGCCGACAGCACACCGGCGTCGCCGAGCCGCGCGTTCGGCACCTCCTGCGTGATGAGCACGGCCTGCCCGAGGAAGAACGCGGCGAACATCAGCACCTGACCGGCCACCAGGGCGACCGCCGTGGCCACCACGACCTTGGCCGCCAGCAGCCGATGCCGGCGCGGCGTGGCGCTGAGCGTGGTCGACATGAGCCCGGTCGCGTACTCCGAGGTGACGACCAGGATGCCCAGCACCCCGATGATCAGCTGGGCCACGATGTACGTCGTCAGGCTGCGGCCGGTCGGATCCCAGTCCTGCGGGGACTCGGCCTGGTCCGCCCCGGCGGCGCCCATCGACAGGGCCGTGATGCCGAGGCCGACGACGAGCAGGGTGGCCAGCGTGTACCAGGTGGAGCGCAGGCTGCGGAACTTGATCCACTCCGCGTGGAGCGTCTGTGCGAAAGTCATGCCGCCCCCTGGTACTCGACGCTGTCCTTGGTCAGCTCCATGAAGGCGTCCTCCAGCGAGGCGAGCTGCGGGGTGAGCTCGCTGAGCGCGACGCCGTGGTAGGCGGCCAGCTTGCCGATCTCCTCGCCCGTCATGCCGGAGACGACCAGCGAGGACTCCAGGCCGTCGCGCACGGTGGCCCCGGCGGCGGTGAGCCGCCGTGCCAGCGATCCGGGGTCGGAGGTGCGCACGAGCACGGTGCCCGCGCCATTGGCCCGCATCAGCTCGCTGATGCCGGTGTCGGCGATGAGCCGTCCCCGGCCGACGACGACCAGGTGGTCGGCGGTCTGCGCCATCTCGCTCATGAGGTGGCTGGAGACCAGCACCGCCCGTCCCTCGCGGGCGAGCGAGCGCATGAAGTCCCTGATCCACCGGATGCCCTCGGGGTCGAGCCCGTTAACCGGCTCGTCGAAGATCAGCACCCGGGGGTCGCCGAGCAGCGCCGCCGCGATGCCGAGCCGCTGCCGCATGCCGAGCGAGAACCCGCCCGCCCGCCTGCCCGCGACGCCCTCCAGGCCCGTCATGGCCAGCACCTCGCCGACCCGCCGCCGGGGCAGGCCGTTGCTCACCGCCAGCGCCAGCAGATGGTCGTACGCCCTGCGGGCGCCGTGCACCGCCCCGGCGTCCAGCAGCGCGCCCACCTCGGTCAGCGGCACCGGCAGGTCGGCGTAGCGGCGGCCGCCGATGGTCACCGAGCCGCGGGTCGGAGCGGCCAGCCCCATGATCATTTTCATGGTGGTGGACTTGCCGGCGCCGTTCGGCCCGAGAAACCCGGTCACCTGGCCGGGCTCGACGGAGAACGACAGGTCGTCCACCACGGTGTCGGGCCCGTACTTCTTGGTCAGTCCTCTGACGTCGATCGTGGTCATGCGGGAGATCCTGGCGGGCCCGGCTGGGCGGGTTCTGAGCGCTTCTGGGAGAACTCTGAGAACCGGCGAAGGCCCCGGCCCGCGGCGGCCTGGCTCACACAGGAAACTCTCAGCCGGAAAGGGCCCGGACCACCCCGGTGAAGACCGACGGCAGCCGGGCCGCCGCCGGGACGATCAGCCTCGCCGACGCCCGCCGCCGCGCCGCGGCCAGGAGCGCGGCGGTGAGCACCCGGTGCTTGCGCGTCAGCAGCAGCCAGGCCCGCTCGTAGTCCTGCGGCCGCTCCTCGACCAGGCAGCGGACCAGGGCCCGCGCCGTCAGGACCGCCAGGCACAGCCCTTCGCCGGTGAGGGCGTCGGTGTAGCCCGCCGCGTCCCCCACCAGCAGGACCCGCCCGGCCACCCGGCTGCGTACGCGCTGGCGCAACGGCCCCGCCCCGCGCACCGGAGTGGCCGCGGGGCCGTCCAGCCGGGCGAGCAGGCCGGGAAAGGACGGCAGGCGCTCGTCGAAGCCGCCCCGGTCCCGGCTCAGGATCGCCACGCCCACCAGGTCGTCGGCCACCGGCGTCACGTACGCCTCGCCGGCCGCCGACCAGTGCACCTCCACGTGGTCCGACCAGGGGGCGACCCGGTAGTGGCGGCGCAGGCCGTACCGGGCGGGCGCGCGGTCGGGCAGCCCGAGCCGCAGCCAGGAGCGCAGCGGCGAGTGCAGGCCGTCGGCGGCGACCAGCCAGCGGGCCCGCAGCCCCGCGGCCTCGACGCCGTCCCGGTCGTGGCGGGGCCGCACCACCTTGCCGGTGACGGTCTCCACGCCCAGTTCGGCGGCCCGCGCGGACAGCGCCGCGTGCAACACGGTCCGGCGTACCCCCAATCCGGGCGCGTCGCCGAAGTCGGCGCGCGCGTGGGTGCCGGCGTCGAGGTAGTCGATGCCGAGGAGCGGGTGGCCGGACAGCTCGACGCCCATCGCCCGCAGCGCCGTCACGCCGCCGGGCATCAGGCCCTCGCCGCACGCCTTGTCGACGGGCGAGCTGCGCGGCTCCACGACCACGGCGCGCAGCCCCGCCAGCGTGGCGTGGATCGCCGTGGCCAGCCCGGCGGGACCGCCGCCGGCCACGACGACGTCGATCACGCGACCTCGTCCAGCTGGGCCAGCGCCCGGTTCTCGCAGCGGATGCGGACCACCATGAGCACGGCGTTCAGCACGGTGAAGGTCAGCGCGGTCACCCAGGCGGTGTGCACGAGCGGGAGCGCGAGACCCTCGACGGCGACCGCCACGTAGTTGGGGTGGCGCAGCCGGCGGAACCGGTACGGCCCGCTACGCACCAGCGGCAGCCCGGGCACCACGATCACCTGCGTGTTCCAGCGCGGTCCGAGCGCGGTGATGCACCACCAGCGCAACCCCTGCGCGGCGACGACGAGCGCGAGCATCGTCCAGCCGAGCGCCGGGACGAACGGCCGCCCGGCCAGGAACACCTCGGCCAGGCACCCGGCCAGCAGGCCGGTGTGCAGCAGCACCATCCAGGGATAGTGGCCCTGCCCGCTGAGGATCCCGCCGCGTTCCATGCTCCAGCGGGCGTTGCGGCGGGCGACGACGAGTTCGGCCAGGCGTTCCAGGCCGACGAGCAGGATGAGGAGCGGGTACCAGAACATCGGCGGCTACCAGCGCAGCAGGACGAGTTCGGAGCAGAATCCAGGGCCCATGGCCATCATCAGACCATAGCTTCCCGGCGGTGGGGTACGGCTGCGCAAAGTGTCACGAAGGACATGCAGCACCGACGCCGACGACAGGTTGCCGTTGCCGGCCAGCGAGCGCCAGGTCAGCTCCAGCGCCTCGCGCGGCAGGCCGAGCGTCTCCGCGACGGCTTCGAGCACCTTCGGCCCGCCCGGGTGGCACACCCAGGTGGTCACGTCATTCCTGGTCAGGCCGTGTTCGGCCAGCAGGGCGTCGACGTCGCCGGCCAGGTGGGCGCGGACGACCCCCGGCACACCGGCGTCGAGGACGACGCCGAAGCCGCTGTCGCGCACCTCCCAGCCCATGACGTGCTCGGTGTCCGGGTACAGATGGCTGCGGGTGGCCACCACCTCGGGCCCCGCCGCAGTGCCCTCGGATCCGGCAGGAGTGCCGGAGCCGCGGACCACGACGGCCGCGGCGCCGTCGCCGAACAACGCGCTGGCCACCAGGCTCGCGACCGAGCCGTCGCCGCGCTGCAGGGTGAGCGAGCACAGCTCGACCGACAGCAGCACGGCCACGTGGTCCGGCCAGCCGCGCAGGTAGTCGTGCAGGCGGGCGATGCCGGCCGCGCCCGCCACGCAGCCCAGGCCGAAGATCGGTACGCGCTTGACGTCCGGGCGCATGCCCAGCCGCAGGCCCACCCTGGCCTCGATCGAGGGCGCCGCGACGCCCGTGACCGTGGTGAACATGATCAGGTCCACGTCAGCCGGGGTGAGCCCGGCCTGCTCCAGCGCGCCGGACACCGCCTCGGCACCCAGATCGACGGCGGCCGCGACGAACACGTCGTTGGCCGCGCCGAAGCCGTCGAGCTTGCCGTACTCCTCCAGGGGCAGGACCAGGTTGCGGTGATCGACCCGGGCGCTGTCGTGCAGACGGTTCAGCAGGCGCCGGTCGGCGCCCTCCGGGAGGAAGGACCGTGCCGCCAGTTCGGTGATTTCGGTCTGCGCGTACCGATGCGGGGGTACCGCGCCGTGCACGGCTGCGATCCAGGTCATAGCCGGAGATTGCCCCGCACCCATGGTTACTATGCCCATAAAGCGTCATGGATCGAGGTGCGCGTGCGAACGGTGGCAGGGCTGGCGCGCGCATGTCATCCCGGGCCCACGCTCGCCGTCACCGCCTTCGTCACCGCCGTGACCGCGGCCAGCGGACGCGACCTGCGAGGAACCGTCCTGGTCGCGGCGGCGATCCTGACCGGGCAACTGTCCATCGGGTGGTGCAACGACGCCGCCGACGCCGCCCGCGACGCCGCCGCCGCGCGCGGCGACAAGCCGATCGTGGCGGGCATGGTGGCCGCGGGCACCGTGCGCGCGGCCGCGTTCGCCGCCCTGGCGCTGTGCGTGCCGCTGTCGCTGGCCTCCGGCCCGCAGGCGGGCCTGGCGCACCTGCTCGGCGTCGGCGCCGCGTGGGCCTACGACCTCGGGCTGAAGGCGACCATGCTGTCGTGGCTGCCGTACATGATCGGTTTCGGCGTGCTGCCCGCGTTCGTCACGCTCGGCCTGCCCGGCCGGCCGTGGCCGGCGTGGTGGGCCGTCCTCGGCGCCGCGCTGCTCGGGCTGGGCGCCCACCTGGCCAACGTCCTGCCGGACATCAAGGACGACCTGGCCACCGGCGTACGCGGCTGGCCGCAGCGGCTCGGCCCCGCCCGCGTCGCCGCGCTCGTCCCGCTGCCCCTGCTGGCCGCCACCGCGCTGATCTCCTTCGGCGTGTACGGCGCCGCCTCCTGGCCGGCCCTCGCCGTGGCGGCCGCGGTGACCGTGGCCGGGCTGTGGCGCGGCGGCAGGGCGCCGTTCCTCGCGGCGATCGTGGTGGCGGGGATCGACGTGGCGCTGCTGGTGATCAACGGCTCCAGACTCACCGGCTGAACGCCACGCTCAGCCCGGCTCTGGCTCCCGGCTCACCGGGTGAACGCTCCGGGTTCACCGGCTGAATGCCGTGCTCAGACCGGTTCTGGCCCAGCGGGTCACCACGGCGGCGGCCAACGGGGCGGGGACCGTACCGGCGCCGAGGCCGACCTCCACGAGGAGGTCGAAGACCTCCGGGCGGCGCGCGGCGGTGGCGATGGCCGCGTCGATGAAGCCGGGTGACTGTGCCGCGCGCGCCAGCACGTCGGTCGTGCGCAGGTGCCGCCCGAGCGCGGCGCGCAGCCCGCGCCGGTAGACGGGCAGCGGGTCGGCGCTCGCGGTGACGGCGGCCTCGCCGGCCAGGCGGCCCGACAGCAGCGCGTAGTAGATGCCCTCGCCGGTGAGCGGGTTGATGAGGCTGGCGGCGTCCCCGGCGAACAGCACCCGGCCGACGCCCGCGCGCGGTCGGCCGGGCGACAGCGGCAGGTGATGGGCGCGCAGGTCGCGGGCGGGCAGGTGCGGCAGCAGTTCGGCGAGCCTGCCGTGCAGGACCTGGCGGCCGGGCAGGCCGGTGGCGCGCAGGTGGGGGAGCAGCATGCCGAAGCCGACGTTCGCGGTGCCGTCGCCGATCGGGAACGCCCAGGCGTAGGCGGGCCACCCGGCCCGCTGCATGGCGATGAGCTGGGCGTCGTCGTCATCCGGCAGGTCGGCGTAACCGCGTACGGCGATCGCGATGTGCCGCTCCGGCGTCTGCCTGGCACCCAGCAGGCGGCGTACCGCGGAGTAGGCGCCGTCGGCCGCGACGACGGCGCGGGCGGTCAGCGTGCCGTCCACGGTCAGCAGGCCGTCCCGGACGGCCAGCGCGCGCACCCGGTGGCGCCGCACCTCGACGCCGCGCTCGCGGGCCGCCTCGACCAGCCGCGCGTCGAACACCATGCGCGGCACGACGTGGTTGGGCCGGGCGACCGTCGCCGAGACGCGCACGCCGCCGGGGGAGACCACGGACAGGCGCCGGGTCGGGCGGTAGTCGTCGAGCAGGCCGGGCAGTCCGAGCAGGTCCAGTTCGTCACGGCCGTGCGCGGCGATGCCGTCGCCGCAGGCCTTGTCGCGCGGGAAGTCGTCGCGGTCCACGAGCAGGACGCTCGCCTCGGGCCGTAGCTGTTTGGCGCGCAACGCGGCCGCCGCGCCCGCGGGTCCGCCACCGACGACGAGCACATCCCACACGTTGGTCACGTAGCGCCTCTACCCACTCCAACCATCGCGGCAACGCCCGGTGTCACACGCGCGGCGCCGGCGGTGCTCTACAGATGTGAACGTTGTGAGGCATCGTAGGAGCGCATCGGCCGCGGTGGCCAGGCGGGCCGAGTGGAAGGACGGCGCGGTGGTGTCGAGTCCCCCCGGCGTCCGGGCCGACCTCGAGCAGGTGTTCCGCACGGCCTATCCGCGCGTCGTCGCGGTCGCCGCCAGGGTGCTCGGCTCCCGGGACGAGGCGGAGGACGTGGCCCAGGAGGTGTTCCTGACGTTCGGGCGCTCCACGGTGCCCGCGGGGGAGGCGCTGGGCTGGTTGTCGGTGGCCGCCGCGCACACCGCGCTGAACCATCTGCGCACCGGCCGCCGCCGCGCCTCGCGCGAGGAGGCCGCCTCCCGTGCGGCCGGTCCGCGCGAAGCGGTCGCCGGTGAGGTCGTGAGCCCGGACGTCGCCGACGCGGTCGTCACCCGCGAGGAGCGCCGCCGCGTGCGCGAGGCGCTGGCGAGGCTGCCCCGCAGGCAGGCCGTCGCGCTCGTCCTGCGCCACAGCGGTCTCAGTTACGCCGAGGTCGCCGCCGTTCTCGACCTGTCCCCGGGCAGCGTGGGCACCACGGTGCGCCGCGCTGAGTCCGCTCTGCGCAAGGAGTTGAACCGTCATGCGTCATCCGAGTGACGGCACGCTGCGCCGGCTCCTCGACGAGCCCGCCGCGGTCGCCGAAGCCGACCGCGAGCACGTGGCCGGCTGCCCGATCTGCCGGTCGGGACTGGCCGATGTCCAGCAGGACGCGGCGCTCGTGGGCGCGGCATTGGGCACCGCACCCGGCGTGGACGCCGACGCGGGCTGGCGCCGCCTGTCCGGCGCGCTCACCGCCGGGGGCGGGCAGGTCACGGCCCCGGCCACGCCGCACCGGCGGCGGTGGAAGGCACTGCGCAGCCCGCTGGCCGCGGTCGCCGGCGCCGCCGTCCTGGTGAGCGGGGTCACCGCCGCGGCCGCCGCGGAGTGGCTGCCGATCTTCCGCGCCGAGCAGATCGCCCCGGTCGTCGCCCCGCGCGCCGACCTGGTGCGGATGCCCGACCTGTCCGACCTCGGCGACATGGAGGTCACCGAGAAGATCGACCTGCGGCGGGTGGCCGACGCCGCCGCCGCGCAGAAGGCCACCGGGCTGTCCGTCCCCCGGGTGGACTCGCTGCCGCGCGGCGTCACCGGACAGCCCAGCTTCCACGTCGTCGGCCGGGTGAGCGCGACGCTCACGTTCTCGGCCGAGAAGACGGCCCGGACCGTGGCCTCGGCCGGCCGGACGCTGCCGCCCACGCTCCCCGGCCTGGACGGCAGCCGGTTCCGCCTGGCCGCCGGTCCCGCCGTGGCCGCGGCCTGGTCGGCGGGCCGGCCGATGCCCGCCCTGATCGTGGCCCGCGCGGTGCCGCCCACGGCGGAGTCCTCCGGCGTGCCGTTCCAGAAGGCCCGCGACTACCTGCTGTCGCTGGGCGTCCTGCCGGAGAACGTGGCCGCGCAGCTGCGCGCCTTCTCCGGCGACGGGACGACGCTGCCCCTGTTCACGACCATCGAGAAGGTGACGAGCTCGGCCACCGACGTCGGCGGCGTACCGGCGACCCTGCTCGTCCCGCGCGACGGCACGATGGCGGCGGTGATCTGGATGGACCGCGGCGTCCTCACCGTGGTGGCCGGCACCCTGAGCGCCGGCGAGGTGCTGAGGGTGGCCCGCGAACTGAAGGTGGAACGATGATCGACGACACCGCGGCCCGGTTGCTCACCGAGCTGCCGCCCGCTTCGGCCGCGTGGGGTTCCGGCCTGCGCAAGCGCTACCGGCGCCGGACCGCCGTCGACGGCGTCTCCCTCAGCGTCGCCCGCGGCGAGGTGGTGGGCCTGCTCGGCCCGAACGGAGCGGGCAAGACCACCGTGATCAAGATGCTGCTCGGCCTGGTCCGGCCGGACGCGGGGGAGGTGCTCCTGCTCGGCCGGCCGGCCCACGACCCGCGGGCCCGCGCCCGCGTCGGCTACCTGCCGGAACTGTTCCGCTACCAGCCCTGGCTCACCGCCGCCGAGGTGCTGGACCTGCACGTGCGGCTGGCCGGCGTCATCGTCCCCGACCGGGATCGGCGCGAATGCCTGGCGACGGTCGGCCTCGCCGACCGCGCCGCGGATCGGGTGGGCGGCTTCTCCAAGGGCATGCAGCAGCGCCTCGGCCTGGCCGTCGCGCTGGTCGCCCGCCCCGAGCTCATCGTGCTCGACGAGCCGACCAGCGCCCTCGACCCCATCGGCCGCGCCGACGTCCGCGACCTCCTGCTGTCGCTGAAGGCCCGCCAGGTCGCCGTTCTGCTCAACTCCCACCTCATCGGCGAGGTCGAGCGCGTGTGCGACCGGGCCGTCATCCTCGACAAGGGCCGGGTCGCCGCCTCCGGCACCCTCACCGAACTGCTCGGCGGGCGCGAGCTGCGGCTGCGTCTCGACGGGGTGAGTCAGGAAGCGGAGGTACGGCTGGCCGCCGCCGGCCGCGTGCACCGCACCGGAGAGGCGTACACCGTCGAGCTGCCCGCGGAACAGGACCCCGCCACCGTGCCGGACCTCGTCGCCGACCTGGTCGCCCTCGGGGTACGCGTGCACGCGGTCGAACCCGGCCGGGTCACCCTCGAAGAACGCCTCCTCGACATCGTCCGCTCCGACCAGGCGGAGGAAAGCCGATGAACGCCGGGATCGTGCTCACGCTCGCCGCCCTCACCATCAAGGAGTCGGCCCGGCGCAGGGTGCTGCGCGCGCTGGCCGTACTGACCGTCGTGCTGCTGGGGCTCAGCGCGTGGGGGTTCTCCCTGATGATCACGATCGAGTTCGACGGCGGCGTGATGACCACCGGGGAGGCCAAGCTGGTGGCCTCCCAGATGCTCAACCTGGTGATGTTCGGCATGAGCCTGATCGCCGCGCTGGGCACCGCCTTCCTCGCCGGCCCCACCCTGGCCGGCGAGATCGAGTCGGGCATCGCGCTGGCGGTGCTGGCCCGCCCGGTGCACCGCTGGGCGGTGCTGCTGGGCAAGTGGCTGGGCCTGGTCGTGTTCGGCAGTGGCTTCGTGGTCGTGGCGGGGCTGGCCCAGTTCCTCATCGTCTGGTTCATCGTGGGCTACTGGCCGCCGCAGCCGGTGACCGGCCTCGCGCTGCTCGCGGCCCAGACGACGGTGCTGCTCACCCTCGGCCTGCTGCTGTCCACGGCCGTTTCGCCGATGGCCTCGGGCATCGTGGCCGTCGGCCTGTTCGGCGCCACCTGGATCGCGGGCGTGGTCGGCGGCGTCGGGCTGGCCCTCGGCAACGAGGGGGTGGCCAGGATCGGCACCGTCTCCCAGATCCTGCTGCCGACGGACGGGCTGTGGCGCGGGGCCATGAACGCCTTCCAGGACCCGATCGTGCTGGCCCGCTTCGGCGGACCGGCGCTGGAGGGCGGTTTCCCGTTTCTGAGCAACGCCCCGCTGACTCCGGCGTACCTGGTGTGGACCGGCGTCTGGGTCGTCCTCGTCCTGGGCCTGGCCGCCCTGTCCTTCCGCCGCCGCGACCTCTGAACTCAGCGGCCGGCCAGCTCGGAGAAGATCTCCACCAGCTCCGGCCGGTCGAACGGGCCGACATGCGGCGCCGCGACGCTGCGCACGTCGGTCCGGTTGTCCGGGGTGAGCCGGTCGGCCTCGGCGATGAACCGGTCCTGCAGCGCGAGCGGAATCAGCCGGTCGAGGGTGAGGCGTACGTAGGTGCGGGGGATGCGGCCCCAGGTGTGCGCCTCGCCCCGGGCCTCGGCCAGCGGAATGCTCGCGGTCTCGTCCGGTTCGAGGGCGTTGAGCAGCCGGCTCACGCCTTCGTCGGTGAAGTCCGCCGCCAAGGCCTGCTTGACGGCCCGGAACAGTGCCGGGCCGGCCGAGCGCCAGTTGATCCGGGTCACCCCCAGGACCGCCGGGTCGGCGACCACGGCGGCGCTCAGCAGGTGGACCAGGCTGTCCTCGTTCTCCGGCGTTTCGAGGTAGGCGGCCAGGTTCGGCAGGTCCACGCAGCAGTAGGCGGCGACGTAGACGACCCGGTCGAGCAGGTCGGGGATGGCGTTGCCGACCCGGCTGACGGTGACGCCGCCCTGGCTCATGCCGGCCAGGATCACCGGGCCGTGGCGGCGGGCGCGGCGTACCACGTCCACGACGCGCTCGACGTAGTCGTCGATGGTGATCTTGGCGAGCGGGGACGGTTCGGCGGCCAGCGCCCGCAGGTCCTGTGGGGCCTGGTACGAGCGGGGGTAGAAGGCCTCCCGGCCGTGTCCCGGCAGGTCGACGGCGACGCACCGGTGCCCGCGCAGGGTGAGCTCGGTGGTCAGGCCGGTGGCCCAGGAGGACGAGGAGTTGGTGCCGTGGATGAACACGAGAGTGGTCATGGTCGTTCTCTTCCTTGGCTGGGGTTGGATGGGCGCCACATCGGCCACAGCGGCGGGCTGCCGGCCACGTGCACCGGCTCGCCGAGATCCTCGAAGCCGTGGCGGCGGTAGAGGGCGCGGCTGCGGGCCGAGCTCGCCTCCAGGTAGGCGGGCAGGGCGTCGGCGTCCGCTCTTTCGAGCCGGTGCCGGAGCATCGCCGAGCCGAGTCCGGCGCCCTGCCGCCCGGTGACCACTCCCATGCAGGGGAGGTAGAGGTGCCGTTCGCGGTTGGGGTGGCGTGGGGCCAGCGCTTCGCCGAGAGCCCGCAGCCGCTCGCCGCCGCCCGGCTCCTCCTCGGGCGTGTGGCCGGCGGGCAACGTCAGCCAGATCGCGGCGCCCGCGCGGCCACCGGCCAGGTACGCCTCGGCCATGGGGCGGGTGAGCAGGTGGCGGTAGTAGTGCTCCTGGACGGACTCTGGCGGGCCGAGCCAGCGGACGAGGGGGTCGTTCAGGAACGCCTCGGTGAGGACGTCCAGCACCGCCCGCCGATCCGCCTCCTCCGCCCGCCGCACGTCTGCGTACGGTGTATCAAGTGTCATGTCTTGAGGGTATTCGCCGCTCGCTAACATGCGCATATTTCTGGAATCTGGCGGGCGGAAGTGCGCTAGCGAGGGCTGCGATTGAACTAGTACACTCAAGCTTCATGTCGACCCAGCGTCCGGAACCGCCCTACAGACACATCGCGGCGGAGATCCGCGCCCGGATCGTCAACGGCCGCCTGCGGCCCGGCGACCGGGTGCCGTCGATCCGGGAGATCGCCCAGCGCTGGGGCGTCGCGGTCGCGACCGCGACCAGGGTCATGGCCACCCTGCGCGACGACGGGCTGGTCGAGACGAGGGTCGGCGCCGGCACGGTGGTCAGCGGGCGCACGGGCCTGAAACGGCAGCCGGGACCACGGCAGGCGCTGGACGGGAAGCAGACCCTCCGCGCCGCCATCGCGATCGCCGACGCCGAGGGCCTCGACGCCGTGTCCATGCGGCGGCTCGCGGCCGAACTCGGCGTCGGCCCGATGTCGCTCTACCGGCACGTGTCGGGCAAGGACGAACTGGTGGCGCGGATGACCGACGAGGTCTTCGGCGAGCAGGAACTCCCCGACCCGGGGCCGGACGGCTGGCGGGCCAAGCTCGAACTGATCTCCCGCCTGCAGTGGGAGCTGTGCCGGCGACACCTCTGGCTGCCCCGGGCCGTCTCCTTCACCCGGCCGTTGCTGGTGCCCAACGTGATGGCGTACACCGAATGGACCCTGCGCGCGCTGGACGGGCTCGGACTGCCGATGACGATCCGGATTCGTGAGGCCCTGACGCTGCACGCGCTGGTCCTCACCGTCGCGCTGTCCATGGCCGAGGAGGTCGAAGCCGAGCAGGAGACCGGCGTGACCCTCGACCGATGGTGGCTCACCCAGCGGAAGAAGGCCGACGACCTCCTGCGTTCCGGCCGGTTCCCGCTGCTGGCCACGCTGGCCGGCGACGAGGTGGCGGACGCCGACGGCCTGTTCGAGTACGGCCTGGCCCGCCACCTCGACGGCTTCGCCACCCTGATCGATCGATGATCAGACGGTGCGCTTGGCCCAGAAGTGGATCCCGATCTGCGCGAACTGCGACACCGGAACGGCACTGGACGACTGGCTCTGGCCGAGGTGCCGGAGCGTCTGGACGTTCTTCGTCGGCAGCGTGCCGCCCGGTCCGGCCACGGCGGTCGGGTGGAACCACTTCTGCCGGTCGCTGTTGTCACAGGTCGCCACGGTGACGTTCACCGTGTTCGTGGCGGTCAGGCACAGCGGAGCGCCGCTGCCGACGCTGGCCCGCAGGGTGTAGATGAACGCGCTCTGCCCGCCCCCGGACGAGACGGTGGCCGTCTGCGCCCACTGGCCGAAGCCGCTGTTCGTGTCGCTCCTCAGCACGACGTTGGCCCCGTTGAAATTGGCGGAGGCCGTGAGCACCGTCCTGGCGTTGTCCCCCCGATACTCCAGCTCCTTGAACACCTCGGCGTGAGCCGGAGAGGCGACCAGCGCCCCGATCCCCGACAGGCTCACCGCGGCGAGCGTCATCGCGACGGAGCGGCGCAGGTTGTGTGATGCGGACATGAAAAAGGAACCCCCTGGTTGATGTCCCTTGAGACCGATCGGCTCAAGGCGGCATCAGTACACAGCGGGGTCACGTCGTGGTCAGCGCACAAATACCACTTCACCCGGCACGCACACGAGACGTACATCACACCCGGCCGGGCCTTGTGGTCTGTGGCCCGATTTGACTGGAAATGTTAGATCATAGGCTCGTGAATGATCAGATCAGGGACATTGCCGCCCGAAATGGACTTGGTAGGCCTGAGGCGGTCTATGGGCCCGCGGATGGGGGAACTCCCTGGGATCGGGAGATGCACCTCTTCGAGCACGGGCTGGTCGTCCGGTTGCCGGACGGGCGGGTTCAGGGGCTCCGATGGGAGTCGGTGACGGTGCTGAAGGATGTCATCGATCCGTTCCGGAGCGTGTACTCGCTGACCGACGGGGGCTCGGCGCCCGTGGTCATCGACGGGTTCGAACGGCCGGAGCAGTGGGGGCCCGCCATTCACGGGGCGGTCCTGCGGGCACATCTGCCACAGGCACGGGCGGCGCTGCAGGCGGGCAACACCGTGGCGTTCGGGGAGATCGCGGCGACCCAGCAGGCGTTGCTCACCCCGGCCGGCGTGGTGCCGTGGCCGGAGATCAGCGAGATCGGGGTCGAGAACGGCGTCGCCTCGATCAAGGTCCGGCAGCAGTGGCGGCCGCTCACCACCACGCATGTCCGCGACCTCCCGAACTTCCTGGTCCTGTTCACGCTCATCGAGGAGCTCAAGGGCGGGGCCCCCGCCTCGGGCTCCCGGCTGGGCTGGGTGGTCGGCGGGGTGGTGAGCTTCCTGGTCATCGCCCTGGTGGCCGGCGGAATCGTCGTGGTCAAGCGCCTGGTCAAGACGGGTGTGCGCGAGGGCATCACCGCCGCGCAGGAGACGCCCACGCCCACGCCGTCCGACACGGCCTCGGCTGATCCGCAGCCCTCGGAGACGTACACGCCGACGCCCGAGCCGACCCCGACCGAGGAGCCGTTCGACGCGACCACGCTCGACGACGAGGACACCGACCAGACCCCGATCACGACCGGCGCGCTGCTCGCCGACACCTTCACCACCCGCAAGGGCGTGCGCTACAACCTCAAGGGCACCCGGTCGGACGACTGCCCCGCCTGGTTCCAGGAAGGCCGGGTGCGGACCTTGCTGCGCGGCGCGCGCTGCAAGGAGATGATCTCGGGCGTCTACGCCAGCGCCAACTCGACCAAGAACAACCGGATCATGGTCGTGATCCGGGTCATCCCGTTCAAGGACTCGAGCACCGCCAAGCGCACGTTCAACAAGCTGCCGGCCGGTTCCCGGGACTGGGGCTTCATGTGCCCGCTGAAGGGCCCGGGCTCCGGCCTGTGCGCGAACGGCCGCGGTAGCTGGTCCTCGGCGTACATCTGGGGCTGGACCCAGCACAACCACCGCTACGTCATCGCGACCCTGGCCCTGTACGAGAACCTCGCCGACGGCAGCAGCACCAAGCCGTGGCTCACCGACGCGTCGAAGGCGGCACTGGCGGCGGCCGGCCCCATGGTCTACCACGACAACAACTGAGCGCGGCATCGCTCAACGGCGGAGCACCAGGACGATGTGGCCGAGCGGGGTGTCGTGGAGTCCGGCGATCTGCAGCCCGGCCCCCGCGGCGAGGCCGGCGTAGTCCGCGACGGTCCGCTCGCGCCCGCCGCTGAGCACGAGCATGCGCAGGTTCATCTCGGCGAACCCGGCCGGATCGGCGCGCTGCTCGATGACGACCACCCGCCCGTCCGGCCCCGCCGCGTCGGCGCACCGCCGCAGGATCCGCCGGGCGTCGTCGTCGCTCCAGTCGTGGATGACCCGCCGGAGCACGTACGCGTCGCCGCCGGCCGGCAGCGGGTCGAAGAAGCTCTGGCCCGCGAACGAGCACCGCGGCTCCAGCCCCAGCCCGGCGAGGTGCCGCCGGCCGCGTTCCACGGTGCCGGGCAGGTCCACGAGCGTGCCCCGCAGATCCGGGAAGGCGCCGAGCACCTCGGCCAGCAGGGTCCCGGCCCCGCCGCCGACGTCGACCACGTGCCGCACACCGGACCAGTCGTAACCCCCGGCCGCGTCGGCGAGGTAGTCGGCCCCGTCCGCCATCATCGCGTCGAACGTCTCGCTCATCCGCGGGTTCGCCGCCAGGTAGGACCAGAAATCCGCGCCGAAGACCGTCTCCCACGCCGGCAGCCCGGTGCGGACCGTGTGCAGCAGGCCGGTGAACGCCACGTCCATCTGCCCGCCGAACCCGTCCAGGTCGAGCCGGGCCCGCATCCCGGACGGATGGGCCGAGGCCAGCAGCGCGGCGGGCCCGTTGACGGCGAACGTGCCCGGCTCCGGCTCGGTGAACACACCCTTGCCGGCCAGGTGCCGCAGCAGGCGTACCAGAGCATCGGGGTCGGCGCCCGAACGGCGGGCCAGCTCGTGCACGGGCACCGGCTCGTCGCCCATCAGATCGCTCAGCCGCAGTGTGGCCGCGACCCGCACCGCCATCGGGGTGACCAGGTCGGTCACCGGCGCCAGCACCGCCCACGCCTCTTCCCACGCCGTCATGGCCGGAGCCCCTTCTCGCGAGATCGAGCTCCGAGCGTACTCCCGAAGGTGATCACAGGGCCGCAAGCAGCAGGATGAGCGGCAGCGAGATGACCGACGACAGCGACATCGCCAGCGAGTGGGTCTTGAACGTGCCGCGCGTGGACAGCCCCAGCATGGTCTGGAACATCCAGAAGAAGTTGCTGCTCACGTGCGGCAGGAACAAAGCTCCGGAACCGGCGGCCAGCGCCACGAACACCAGCGGCGTGTCCAGCGACCCCGCCAGCGGCGCGAGGATGCCGGCCGCGGTGATCGCGGCGACGGAGATCGAGCCGAGCGCGATGTGCAGCACCGCCGCCACCAGCCAGACCAGGATCAGCGGCGGCAGGAAGTTCGAGCCGAACGCGCCGCCGAGCACCTTGGCCAGCCCGGAACCCTCGATGACCGCCCCGAGCGAGCCGCTGATGCCCGACAGCACCAGGATCGGCCCGCATGACGACAACCCCTGGCCCATGGCGGCGTGGACCTCCGCGCGGGAGTGCGTGCGGAGAGTCAGCAGGTACGACGCGGTCGCCCCGGCGAACATGGCCACCACCGGATCGGTCACGAAGCCGAGCACCGGCGAGGTCCAGCCGAGGTTGCCGGCCAGCGCGCCGAGCGCGATGAGCATCAGGGTGGCGACGACGGGCAGCAGCGACACTCCCAGCCCGGCCTTGGTCTCCCGCTTGACCAGCACGGACCCGGCGGCCGAGCCGCCGTCATCGGCCGGCTCCTCGTCGGGGATCTCGTCCAGGGCCGGGTCCCAGCGCAGGGCGCGCGGGGTGAGCAGGGCGAAGACCAGCATGGTGAGCACCGCCGTCGGCAGGCCGACGATCAGGCCGTACCAGAACATCTGGCCGAGCGGCACGTCCAGCAGCCCGGCCACGGCCAGCGCCGCCACCCCCGGCACCACGAACACCAGCCCGACCTCGATCCCGGCGGTCAGCGCCCCGCCCATCAGCGCCTTGCCGTCGCGCCCCAGGCGCGGGCCGAGACGGCGGGCCAGCGGCGCGGTCAGCACGAGCAGCACGTCGGAGTAGATCGAGGTGAACAGCGAGCTGAGCGACACCGCGAACACGTACGGGATGCTCCGCTCGCCGAAGACACGCAGCATCAGCTCGATCAGCCGGCGCAGCGCGTCGGTCAGCGTCAGCAGCGAGCCCATCAGCACGCCGAACGTGACCAGCAGCCCGATGTCGGCCATCACCTCGCCGAACCCGGCGGTGATCGCCTTGGTGGTGCCGTCGGCCCCGACGCCGGTGGTCAGCCCGAGGAAGATCGTGCCGAGGAGCAGCGCGATGACGGGCGGGATCTTCCAGACGGTGATGGTGACGATGACGCCCAGGATGGCGACGCCGGTCATCGTCAGGAGCAGAGCGTTGCTCACAGTGGCCCTCCTCGGGGGGTGACGGGGCAATCACCAGTCAGGCAGGCCACCCGGCATACTGTCTACGATGAACTTTGTCGTTCTTCCATAGGCAGCGCCTATGGAACCGGGGGTGCGGAGACGGACGTGGACGCTCGCCAGCTCGCCTACTTCCTCGCCGTCGTCGACCACGGCGGCGTGCAGCGCGCGGCCGAGGAGCTGTGGGTGGCCCAGCCCTCGGTCTCCCAGGCGATCAAGAAACTGGAGCGCGGCCTGGGCACCCCGCTGTTTCGCCGGTACGGCCGGCGCCTCGTGCTCACCCCCGCGGGCGAGGCCCTGGTCACCCCGGCCCGCCAGGTCACCCGCTGGCTGGCGGCGGCGGACGAGAGCGTGGCCGCGGTGGAACGCCTGCTGGCCGGGAAGCTGACCATCGCCGCCATGCCCAGCCAGGCGGTCAGCCCGCTGACCGAACTGGTGGCCGCCTTCCGCCGCCTGCATCCCGGCGTGCAGGTCTCGGTCCGGGCCGCCGACCGCCCGGCCGACGTCGCCGCGGCCCTGCGGACCGGGACCGCGGAACTCGGCCTCATCGCCACGCTCGGACGCCCCGGCCCCGACCCCGACCTGGTCGTGCACCCCGTGGACGAGCAGCCGTTCGTCCTGGTCGCGCAGGACGCCGCCGACCTGCCCGGGGGCGACGATCCCGTCGCGCCCGCGCTGCTGGGCGGCGCCCGGCTCATCGTCGGCCAGCCCGGAACCGGGATGCGCAGGGCCGCCGACCAGATCCTGGCCGCCGCGCCCGATGCCGCGATCGCCGTCGAGATGGAGCACCGCGAGGCGCTGCTGCCGCTGGTCCTGGCCGGAGTCGGCATCGCCGTGGTCGCGGCCTCCTGGCGGCGCCTGGCCGAGCCGATGGGGCTGGTCGTGCGCGACCTGGCGCTGGAGGAGGTGCTGCACGTGTCGCTGGTGCACCGCACCGAGCCGGTCAGCGCCCTGGCCCGCGCCTTCGTCGCGGCGATATAGCGAACGCCTATAGGACGGCCACGATCCTCGTCTTGGACCGCGGCCCGCCGGTTCCGGCTCAATGGCGCCATGACCTCCCACCGCATCGCCCTCATTCCCGGCGACGGGATCGGCATCGAGGTGCTGCCCGCCGCGACCGCCGTACTCGACGCCGTCGGCCGCAGGCACGGCTTCACGCTGGGCTACGACACCTTCGACTGGTCGTGCGAGCGCCACGAGCGCGAGGGCGCGATGATGCCGGCCGACGGCCTGGACCGCATCCGCCACCACGACGCCATCCTGCTCGGCGCCGTCGGGCGGCCGGGCGTGCCGGACCACGTGTCGCTGTGGGGACTGCTGATCCCGATCCGCCGGACCTTCCGCCAGTACGTCAACCTGCGGCCCATCACGACCCTGGACGGCGTTGCGGGACCGCTGCGCGCCGCGGAGGGCGTGGACCTCGTCGTGGTGCGCGAGAACGTCGAAGGCGAGTACTCCGAGATCGGCGGCCGGCTCAACCGCGGCTTCCCCGAGGAGATGGCGGTCCAGGAGTCGGTGTTCACCAGGGCGGGCGTCACCCGCGTGGTGGACTACGCCTTCGACCTGGCCGCCCGCCGCCGCGGCGTCCTGACCTCCGCCACCAAGTCCAACGGCATCATCCACACCATGCCCTTCTGGGACGAGCTCGTCAGGGAACGCGCGCGGCCCGAGGTGTCCTGGAACCAGGAGCACATCGACGCGCTCGCCGCGAAGATCGTCCTGAGGCCGCGGGAGTTCGACGTCATCGTGGCCTCCAACCTGTTCGGCGACATCCTGAGCGACCTGGCCGCGGCCGTCGCCGGCGGCATCGGCCTGGCCCCGGCCGCCAACCTCAACCCGGAGCGCGACTTCCCGTCGATGTTCGAACCGGTCCACGGCTCGGCCCCCGACATCGCCGGGACCGGCGTCGCGAACCCCGTCGGCGCCCTCTGGTCTGCCGCCATGATGCTCGACCACCTGGGCCACGCCGAGGCCGGTGACGACGTGCGCGCCGCCTTCCGCGCGGTCCTGGCCGAGACCCCGGTACGCACTCCCGACCTGGGCGGCGCCGCCACGACCAAGGAGTTCACCACCGAGGTGCTGAACCGTCTCGGCACGGGAGGAGGCCGCCCACGCCAGGCATGAGCGGCCTCCCCGGTCAGAGGGTCACGGACAGTTGTGCACACCGCTCCTTGCGGAGGAGACCACCACGTCAGCCACCGCAGGGGCGCTCACGTGGACGGCGTTGACCAGCATCCCGGCGGACGTGCCCGCCACCGGCCGCTGCTCGTTCAGCGTGATCGTCGCCACGCCCGCCCGGATGACGGTGTTGGGCGCGATCGAGGCGACCGGGTGCGACACCCCGCCGATGGTCAGCGAGCCGAGCGTCGTCGTGCCGCTCGCGCTCGCGGTGTACGTCCCGAGCGCGCACGTGCTCGTCGAGGTGGCCCGCACCCCGGCGACCTTGATGACCGGCAGGCCGGGCAGCCCGATGGACACCTCGTCGGCCGTCGCCTGCCCCGTGGAACTGCCCAGGCCGGTGACCACGCCGGCCTTGAGCGCCTTGGCGTTGACCAGCGCGAGCGAGATCGCGGCCGCCGTCTTCTCGGTCGTGGACCTGGCCGAGGTGGACACCTCGCCCGTGTCGGCCACGACGGTCTGCGGCAGCAGGATCGGCTTGACCGACAACGCGTGGGAACGGCCGGTGTAGTACAGCAGCTTGGCCGTGCCCGAGGCGTCCGACGGCAGGTAGCACGCGTCGCCGGTGAAGCTCGCCTTGATCGCGACGCTCGTCGCGGTGGCCGGCTGGGCGACACTGGCGATCACGCAGCTCGCCACGCCCGCGGCGTCCGTGCGCGCCTGGCACGACTGCGCCGCCGTGCCCGTTCCGAGGGTCAGCGTCACGGGCCGGTCCTTGACCGGACGGTCCGCGGCGTCGGTGAGCGTGGCCTTCAGGGTGGCCGGGGCGTCGTTGGCGACGTTGGCCGGGCCGTTCACCTTCAGGCCCGTCTTGACCAGCACGTGGGTCTCGGCCCTGGCGGTGTCGTTGGCCGCGTTCGGGTCCGGACCGGCGAGGTTGTCGATCACCGCGGTCGCGGTGATCGTGCACTCCTCGCCGCTGTGCACGACATCGTCCTGAACCTTCGCGCGGATCGTGATCTGCCGCGAGGTGCCTCGGGTCAGCTCGCCGAGATGACAGGTGACCTTGGCGGCGTCGCGCACGCACGGGCCGGTGCTGTCCACGAAGGCGACCTCGGGAGGCAGCGTGGTGGTGACCTCGACCGAGCTGGCCGGGTTGGGGCCCTCGTTGGTGGCCTTCACCGTCCAGGTCAGGGTCTCGCCGCCGCGCACCGGGTCGGGGGCGGCGGTGATGGCGACGCCGACGTCGGTCGTGTTGACCGCCTCCCAGTTGTCCTTCAGCTGCTCCAGGGTGGGCAGTTGCTCCGGCAGCGGTTCGGCCACGACGGGCAGGTCGGTTCCACGGCGCAATCCGCCCGCGAAGCCGGTGAACGGGATCGAGGTCGCCACCCTGGCCCAGTCGTCGAAGCCGGTCAGCGTGTCGGTGCTGCTGGTGTTGGTGGCGCAGTCGGCCGGGTCCCTGGCGCCGGTGACCGGGTCCGGCGGGCCGGCGGTGTTGATGTTGACGGCGGGGTTGACCGGGTTGTCGTCCTCGTCGCCGTCGTCGTTCCAGTCCGGGTCGACGTTGACGTCCTCGGTGACCTTCGCGCCCTGGACGCCGGGGATGCCCGGCCTTTGGTCGCGGCCGTTGACGAAGATGAACCTGTTCTCGTTGTCGTCGGCGTCCAGGAGCAGCTCGTCGAGCGCGTTCTCGGTCAGCGGGCGCAGCACCTTGCCGCGCGAGGTGCCGTCCAGCGCCAGGCGGGGCGGCGAGAAGTCCACGATCCGGCCGCCGCCGACGCGCGGGATGCCGAACTGCAGGTCGTAGTTCATGGCGCTGACGTAGTTCGGCTTGCAGTTGACGTCGACATCACCGCCGTGTTCCAGCCGCAGGGTGTGGCCGAGCTCGTGCAGCAGCGTGCCGCCGTCGTGGTTGTAGTCGACGAAGAACCTGTTGTTCGTGCTGGCCTGGCCGCCGCTGGTGCAGGTGGCCGCCTCGGAGGTGCTGATCGCGTAGCGGAAGACGCCGCGCCGTACCGCCGCGAAGTTGTTGGTGTTGCCGGCGGCGGCGTTGAAGGCGGCGTCGATGCCGCAGTTGTTCAGCGCGCCGATCATGCCGCCGCCGCCGAGGTCGTCGCCGACCAGGCAGGCCGGGTTGGCCACGTCGGCGTTGGTGCACCGGCCGCCGGGGGAGGGGTCCTCGGCGCTGGCGTCGATGAACAGACAGTCGGCGTCGGCGCCGTCGCGCTGCCCGTCCAGGCCGTTGTCCAGGTCGTCGAAGCACGTGCCGGGCTGCTGCTGGCGGCGTACTGTCGTGTCGACCAGGTTGCCGGTGTCCACCCACAGGTTGATGCCGCGCGAGCCGTCCGGATTGGAGATCGGCGCGGACTTCATGGCGTTCTTCATCGCCTGGATGTCGACGCGGCCGGGCGCCTCGCCGGCCGAGTAGTCGAGCTCCAGGAAGACGTCCTTGCGCAGCGGGTTCGCGCCGAACCTCTTCAGGTCCAGCGCCATCGAGCCGTCGGCGTTGCGGATGCCGTGGATCTCGGCCAGGTCGGTCAGGCCGTCGCCGTCGCTGTCGGTGCTGGACCCGACGGTCGAGGAGATCGTGAAGCCGATCCTCGTCTTGGCGCCGTCGTTCTCCTCGGGGTAGTCGAAGTCGCCGTTGCCCTCGGCGCAGGTGTGGCCTTTCGGCACGCCGTCGCGCAGGCAGGGGGTGCCGACCGCGAGGTTGTCGCCGGAGAAGGTGGCGTTGACGATGTCGAACTCCAGGTCGAGCGTGAGGTCGCGCTCGTTCTTGCTGAGGTCCATCTGGTCGTCGCCGAAGTTGGTGCCGTCGTCGTAGTCCCAGATCTCGATGGCCAGGTCCACCGTCGTGTCGTTGCCCTGCAGGTTCACCGCCTTGCTGAACACCCAGCCGTTGGGAGCCTCGGGCAGGCCCAGGGGCTCGAACTCGTCGTCCTCGATGCGCGGGCCGCGGGGGAAGCGCTCGCCCGCGATCGTGGCCACCGGGTAGTAGTCGCCGTCACCGGAGGCGTCGTCGGGGTTGTCGATCTGTTTGAGGTAGTCGATCCTGACGGTGACCGTGACCTGGGTGTCCGCCGACGCGTTCCCGGTCAGCGCCACCATCAGGGCGGCGATCAGGACGCCGATCAGGGCGACGGATCTGCCGCGTGGTAAGAGTGCCATGATGTACCGCTCCAGAGAGATTCACAGGGGAATGTCCTCCCTGTGACTGTCGGGGGCGTCACGTCCGGAAACATGAGTAACCCCGTACTCAGAGCGGGTTGCGCAGGGGCTGGGCGGGCAGGCTCGCCTCGGGTTCCGGCAACCAGGCGTCGCCGGGCGGGGCCAGCCAGTCATGGGCCGTGGCCAGGTCGTCCACGGCCTCGCGCAGGGCGCGCAGGCCCGGATGGTCGCCGTCGGAACGCCAGATCATCATCCAGGGAAACACCGCGACCGGATCCACGAGCGGCCGCAGGACCGCGCCCGGAATGTCAGGTTGCGTGGTCAACGTGAGGATGGGCGCGTCGCGGTCACGGATGTGCTGCGCGAGCTCGTCGCCGCCCCGCACGTGCGGGTGGGCGAGCGCGGGGTCCACGCCGAAGGGCGCCAGCAACTGCAGGAGCGCGTGCTCCCACCCGGGCGTCGCGTGGTCGCCCGCGCGGATGCACGGGTTGGTGCCGCGCAACGACTCCAGCGGTACGGCCGGCAGCGCGGCCAGCGGATGCCGCTCGGGCACCAGCACCGCGATGCGCTCGTGGCGGACCGGGCGCTGCCGTACCCCGTCCAGGAGGCCGGGACTGCGGCCGAACGTGACGTCCAGCCGCCCGTCCAGCAGCAGCGGCACCGCGGCCTCCGCGCCGCTGTGGAAGCGGGCGAAGAACTCCACCCCCGGCGCCCGCCCGCGCGCCGCGGCCAGCACCAGCGCGGGCGTGAGGCCGGAGCCGACCACGTCGACGGTCAGCGACCGGGGCTGGCCGCGCAGTTCGATCATGGTCGTGTCGAACAGCCCCAGGATCTCCCGCGCCCGCGTCAGCAGCAGGCGGCCCTCCGCCGTGAGCGTGACCTTGCGGGTCGTGCGCTCCAGCAGCCGGCGGCCCACCCGGTCCTCCAGCCGCCTGACGTCGCGGCTGAGTGCCTGCTGCGCCACGAACAGACGCTGGGCGGCTCGGCTGAAGTGCAACTCCTCGGCCACGGCCACGTAGTGGCGCAACAGCCGGATCTCCACGTCGTCAGGCACCCCTCCTTCCTACCCGATTAACGCAGCTGGCGCGTGAATCACCTTCGAACAGGTGTTGGACCCCAGGCGAGGGCCGCCGCCAGGATCGAGGCATGGCGGGACGAGGGACGATCATGATGGCCTACGGGCTGACCGGTGTGATGAACGCGCTGTGGGGCGCCACGCTCCCGGCCACCGACGCCCGCCTGGAACTCGGGCCGGGACGGCTCGGCGGGCTGCTGATGGCGCTGGCCGTCGGCGCCCTCGTGGCCATGCCGGTGGCCGGACGGCTGGCCGAGCGGTGGACGGGGCGGCGCCTGCTCCGGATCTGCGCTCCGGCGGCGGGGCTCGGGCTGGCCGGCCCGGCGCTGGCCGGCGGGGCCGGCACGCTGATGATCTCGGCGGTCGTGCTCGGCATGCTGTTCGGGCTGCTCAACGTGGCCCTGAGCCTCCAGGCGACGGCGGTGGAGCGTTCCCTCGCCCGGCCGGTCATGGCCACGGTGCACGGGACGTGGACGCTCGGGGCCGTGGCAGGCGGCGCGGTCATCACCGCGGCCCTGCGGGCCGGGGCGGACGTGCGGGTGCTGATGGGCACGGGCGCGATCATCCTGGCCGTGGCCTTGCTGGGGGTCAAAGGCATCCCGGAGCCACCCCTGCGCCTCGTCCCTCAGCCCGCCGGGCACGCGCGGCCCGCTCCGCCGCGGCCCGGGATCATGGTGATGCTGGGCGTGGTCGGCGCGGCGGCCTTCATCACCGAGGGCGCCGCCACCGACTGGGCCGGGGTGCACGCCACCCGCGTCCTGGGCGCCGATCCCGCCACCGGCTCGCTCGTGTACACCGTCTTCTTCGTCGCGATGACACTCGTCCGCTTCGCCGGGGACGCGCTGCGCACCCGGCTCGGCGTCCGCACCACGATCCGGCTGTGCGGCGTGACCGCCACCGCCGGTTACGGCCTCGTCCTGCTCGTGGGCGTCCTGCCCTTCGGCGCGGCGGCGCGGGTGGGCTGCGCGATGGCCGGCTGGGCGCTGGCCGGCGCCGGCATGGCCGTCGTCTGGCCGATCGTGGCCAGTCTGCTCGGCGCCGCCGACGGCGCGGCCCGCCGCCTGTCGGCGGTCACCACCATCAGTTACGGCGGTGGCCTCGTCGGACCCGCCCTCATCGGCTACGTCGCCACGGCGGCGACGCTGCCCCTCGCCCTGGTGATCCCGGCGGCGCTCGCGCTGCTCGTGGCCACCGCTGCACCACCCCTGCTGAACGCGGTCTCCGCGGCAGCGACCCACCACCGGCCCCTCAGGGCCACCGTAAACAGGAGGACATCATGACCGTCGGCACTCTCGGCACCCCGGGCGCCCGCCTGCACTTCGAGGTACGCGGCCAGGGCCCGCTCGTCGCCCTCGCCGGCGCCCCGATGGACGCCGACTCCTTCGCCCCGCTGGCCGACCTGCTGGCCACCGACCACACCGTGCTCACCGCCGACCCGCGCGGCATCAAGCGCAGCCTGCTCGACGACCCCGCCCAGGACTCCACGCCGGAACTGCGCGCTGGCGACCTGTCACGCCTGCTGGCCCACGTGGACGCCGGTCCCGCCGTGGTCTTCGGCTCCAGCGGCGGCGCGATCACCGCCCTCGCCCTCGCCCAGACCCACCCGGAGCAGCTGCGCGCGGTCATCGCCCACGAGCCCCCGCTCGTCGAACTCCTGGAGGACCGCGACAAGCTCCACGCCCAGACCGGCGAGCTCATCGCCACCTACCTCGGGGGCGACGCGGTCGGCGCGTGGGCGAAGTTCATGGCGCAGGCCGGCATCACGGTGCCCGACGAGGCGCTGGAGATGATGTTCGGCGGCGAGCGCGACCCGCAGGACGTGGCCGACGAGCGGCGCTGGTTCGCCCACGAGCTGCACGGCACCACCCACTGGGCGCCCGACCTGGACCTGCTGCGCGCGGCCCCGCGCCTGGTGATCGGCATCGGCGAGGAGTCGGCCGGGCAACTGTGCGACCGTACCTCCCGCGCCCTCGGCGCCGCCCTGGGCATCGAGCCGGTCGTGTTCCCCGGCGACCACACCGGCTTCGCCGACGACGCAGGCGGTTTCCTCCCCGCCCTGCGCGCAGTCCTCTGACTTTTCGCGAACATTCTGTATACCTGGAAGCTTTCAGGGTCCCCGGATATAACGCATCGACAGGGAATCCAAAGCGCTTATTCATAGTGTCCTTCACCAACGGGAAATCAGCCTGATCTCCCCGGTTTCGAAGGAGCTTCCCATGTTTCTGAAATTCGCCGTCGGCGTGGCCGCCGTGCTGGCAGTGGCGGCCCCCGCGCAGGCCTCTGAGCAGCGGACGGAGACCGCGGCCCCGCAGGCGGCCGAGCAGTCGGCCGACCTGCGGAAGACGGTCAAGCGGCCCAAGTTCCAGATGCCTTTCACCTGCAACCAGAAATGGTACGCGGAGGCGTCGACCAGAGACCACAACCCGGCGCTCGATTTCTGGCTGGGCGACCACAACACCAACAAGCCCTCGACATATGGGCAGTGGGTACGCGCGTCCGCATCGGGCAAGGTCGTCCTTGCCTACAAGGACGACCAGGCCGGGCACGTCGTGCAGATCCGGCACACGTTCAAGACCGGAAAGGACTGGTTCACGACCTACCTTCACCTGAAGAAGCGCAGCGTGAAGGTGGGCCAGACGGTGCCGATGGGCAAGAAGATCGGCGAGGTCGGCCGCAGCGGTCCGACCGCCAACGGCGTGAACCACCTGCACTACGAGCAGGCGGCCTCCTACGGGAAGACCGCGGACTGGGGGAACTCGGGAGCGCCGCGCAAGGCCGTCAAGTTCAACAACAAGACGTACACCGGGGTCGGGGAGTCGTGGCAGATCCGCAGCCGTAACACCGGCGCCCAGGACAGCTGCGGCCGCCCCGGCCGCTGACCATCGGCAGGGGCGGCCGCACCCGCCCCTGCCGGAGGTTTGGCGCGAGCCGTCCGGGCAGATGAGCGGCATGGACGAACGAGAGCCCGAAGACCTTCCCGAAGCCGTCGGTCGGGTCAACGGCGAGAGCGACATGCGGGTCGAGCGCGCCGGCGTCGAAGTACGGGACACACCGCGCCCGATCCCGGCGGAGCCGATCGACCCCCCGCCCGATCCCGAGCGGAAGGTGCGGGAGGAGCGGCGCGAGGCCGCCGAACAGGAGAGCCCGGACGTGGAGCCCGACGCCGAGCCCACCGACTAGGAGCCGTCCATGAGGCGGCTCTCCCAGGCCCAGGCCACGATCCCGACCCGCCCGCGGACGCCGAGCTTGTCCAGGATGCCCGACACATACCCCTTGACGGTGCTCAGCGACAGGAACAGCTCATCGGCGATCTCCTGGTTGGTACGCCCCCTGGCGATCGCCCGGACGATCTCGGCCTCCCGCGCGGTCAGCGGCCGTACCGGCACCCGCGCCCCTGCCCGCGCCCCGCGTTCGGCCAGATGGCGCAGCAACCGCAGCGTGATCGACGGCGAGATGAGCGCGTCCCCCGTGTACGCGGCCCGCACCGCCTCCACGAGCAGCTTGGGACCCGCGTCCTTCAGCACGAACCCGGCGGCCCCCAGCCGCAACGCCCCGTAGACGTACTCGTCCAGGTCGAACGTGGTCACCATGACCACCCGCGTCGGCGCGCCGGCCAGCGCGCGGGCCACCCCGATCCCGTCCAGGCGGGGCATCTGGACGTCCACCAGGCACACGTCCGGCAGCGTCCGGCGCGCCTGCTCGATCGCCTCCACGCCGTCGGCGGCCTCGGCGACCACGATGATGCCGGGCTGGTCCTCCAGGATGATCCGCAGGCTGGCCCTGATCATCTCCTGGTCGTCGGCCAGCAGCACCCGGATGGGCGGCGTCATCGGCGTCCGCCGGTCGGGATGACGGCGTGGACGGACCAGCCGCGGCCGGGCCGGGGCCCGGCCGTCAGCGTGCCGCCGAGCGCTTCGAGGCGCTCGCGCATCCCGATCAGCCCGTACCCGGGACGGCGGTAGCGGCGGGCGGGCGCCTGCGGCGCGTCGTCCTCGACCGCGACGGTCACCGCCCGGTCGTCCTCGCTGATGCCGACGGTGACCGCGCGCGCGTGCGGCGCGTGCCGGGCGACGTTCGTCAGCGCCTCCCGCACGATCCGGTACACGGTACTGCTCACCTCCGGCGGCCAGCCGGACGGTTCCGCGTCCATCCGCAGGTACGTCCGGCGGCCCTGGCCGGCGAAGCCCTCGATCAGCTCGCCGAGCCGTTCATGGCCCTCGCCGGCCGGGGCGGCCTCGCGCAGAAGGCCCACCACGCGCCGGGTGGCGGCCAGCGCCGCGGTGCCCGCCGACTCGATGCCGGCCAGGGAGCCGGGGGTCTTCTCCGGATGCTTGGCGGTGACGAGCTGGGCGGCCTGGGCCTGGAGCACGATGCTGGTGATGTGGTGGGCGACGACGTCGTGCAGCTCCCTGGCCAGCTCCAGGCGTTCGGCCTGCCGTACCCGCTCGGCCGCGGTGTGGCGGCGGGCGGCGAGCAGCCGGGGGGCCAGCCCGAGCAGCACGGCGGCCAGCCAGGCCAGGGCGCTCAGCGGCGGCACCGCCGAGCCGGGATCGGCGAGGAAGCCGCCCGCCACCACGGCCAGCCCGGCGGCGGCCACGGCGCCGGCCACGCGCACGGGCAGCGTCCTGACCGCGGCGCCGACGAGCACCGCCAGCGCCAGCGAGGTGGCCGGGCTGGGCTCGGCGGGCAGGGGGACGAGGCGGGTGGCGAGAACGGCGAGCGCGGCGACGGCCAGGCCCGCGAGCGCCGTCCCCAGCGGGCTGAGCCCGCGCACGAGAGCGAGCACGCACACCACGACCGCCACCGCCGCCCCGAACAACCCATGACCGGGCCCCCAGCTGCCGGCGACCTGGTACGCCTGGAAGGCCACGGCCGCCGCCAGCACGGCACCGAGCCCCGCGGCCTTCAGCTGTTCGGGAACACGCACGTCGCCCAGGCTAGAAGAGGACCCCGCCGGGCTGTACCGGCCAAAGGTACGGTCCCTTTCCCTGCTTTCCGCCGATGTGGGGGCCGGACCCGGCTCGCAGGATGAAGCCTCATGTCACAAGAAACGCTCCCCGCGACGTCCTCCGGCCGGCCGAGGGTCGCCGCGCTCGACGTGCTGCGCGGGTTCGCCCTGTGCGGCATCCTGCTCGCCAACGTCAAGCCGATCGCCCACATGGGCGGCACCGCGCCGGCCGATCCGGACAGCGGGCCTTCCCTGCTGGGGCTGCTCGTCGACCAGCGCTTCTTCCCGATCTTCTCGCTGCTGTTCGGCGTCGGGTTCTCGCTGCTGCTGGAGTCGGCGCGCCGCCACACCCCACGTCCGCGCGTCCTGCTGCTGCGGCGGCTCCTGGTCCTGGCCGCCATAGGTCTGGCGCACATGTTCCTGCTGTGGCGGGGCGACATCCTGACCATCTACGCCGTCGCCGGCCTCGTCGTACTGCTGCCCTCGACCTGGCTGCCGCGCTGGGCCGTCGCGGGGCTGGCGGCCGTCCTCATCGCGACGCCGCTGATCCTCGGCAGCAACGGCGTGCCGCTGGTACCCGGGCTGTTCCTGCTGGGCTCGGCGCTGACGCGCTACGGCGTGATCGAGCGGATGGAGCACGCCGTGCGCGGCCCGGCAGTCCTGTTCGTGCTCTTCGCGGCGGGGGCGGTGCCCGCCGTGTGGCTGCAGGTCGCGACCGGCTCCAACCTCTGGTTCTCCGTGGCCGGGCTGCTGACGGCGGGCGTCTACGTGTGCGGCCTGCTGCTCCTGCTGCGTACGCCGCTGCGGCCGGTGCTGCACCGGGTGTTCGCGCCGCTGGGCCGGATGGCACTGACCAACTACCTGACCGCCACCGTGCTCGTGCTGCTGGCCACCCTCGTGCTCGGGGGGTCGCCGGACGCGTGGTCATCGGGGATGGTCGTGCTGATCGCGGGAGCCGTACTCGTGCCCCAGTGGGTGGTGTCCACGTTGTGGCTGCGGCGCTTCCGGCAGGGGCCGCTCGAATGGCTCTGGCGATGGGCCACCTGGGCCCGCCGCCCGGCCCTGCACCGCACCCCGTGACCGGCTCGTCAGAGGGCGGGTCCGGGGAGGGCTCGATCGAACTCCATCAGGGCGACCGGAGGGCCCTCGCCGAAGTCGTGGTCGTGCCGCCTGCCGGTCTCGGCGAAGCCGTGCTTGCCGTAGAAGCGGCGTGCCTGAGCCGAATCCCGGAGCGTCCACAGATGCACCCGGTCGTAGCCGGCCTCCCGCAGCCGGTCCAAGGTGGCGGTCAGCAGGGCCGCCGCCAAGCCGCTGCCCCAGACGTCCGGGTGGGCGAAGAAGGTGTGGATCTCCGCCAGTCCTGGGCTGGAGGAGGCGCCGAAGCGGGAAAAGGCTCCTGCCCGGTCGTCCAGGAGCGCGAGCAGGATCGGATCCCCGCCCTCGGCCACGATGGTGTGCCACTTGGCGCGCCGCTCCTCGATCCCGGCGGCGGCGACCTTCGGCGTGCACAACGGGCCGTGCGAGACGCCCCAGGAGACGGCGTGAATCTCACCGAGAACGTCACCGTCGCCGGGCCCCGCCTCGCGAATCGTGATCATGCTGTGCATGGGATCGACCCTATGCCGTGGCCTCGGGGGACAGCTCTTCGGGTGGGCTGCTAGTCGTGCGGGGCCGCGGGCGGCCATCCGTCCAGCGCGGCGTAGGTGATGAGGGCTCGGGCGTGGTCGAGGTCGGGCCGCTCCGGGGTGCTGGGGCGCGGTTGTGCGTGGTCAAGCCCCAGCGCCAGCCGTACGGCCCGCGCGGTGTCGTCTCCGCCGACGCCGGCGAGCAGGGTCAGCGCCATGTCGATCCCGGCGCTGAAGTCCGCCGCGGTCATGACCTTGCCATCGGTGACGAGGCGTTCGGCGACGGGCAGGGCGTCGAGGCCGGCCAGCTCGTCGAGGACGTGCCAGTGGGTGGTGGCCCGCCGCTCGGCGATCAGACCGGCGGCGCCCAAGAGGAACGAGCCGGTGCCGACCGAGGTCGTCCAGGTGGTGTGCTGATGGGCTCGGGCGATCCAGCGGATGAGATGAGGCTCCGCCATGGCCCGCGCCACGCCGTGCCCGCCAGGAACGAGCAGCACGTCGGGGCTGGGCACGTCGGCGAAGGCGGCGGTCGCGGTGAGACTCAGGTTGCCGCGGTCATCGAGGACCGGGCCCGGCCGCGCGGCCACGAAGGTGATCTCGTATCCCGAGGTGAAGGCCAGTGCCGTGTAAGGAGCGACCACATCCAGCGCCGCGAACCGGGGATACAGCGCAATCGCCACGTGCATGAGGACACTCCTTCGAGGGTGGGGCCGGCCAGCCCATGACTATCCACTCGGGGGTCCGGCCGGGTCCTCGCTGCGTGGATTCGCGGGAAACCTCGCACCCCCGTCAAGTCGGTCTGCGGCCTGCCTCGAGATCGCGCCGGGCGACGAGCGGCGGCTCGGCCGACGCGTCGAAACCGTCGGTGGCGGCTGCCAGGATGGCCGCCATGACCGACGATCTGCTCCGGCGGGTGATCGCCAAGGCGTCCGAAGAGGACCTGCCGCCCACCGCGACCGCCGACGAGCTCGGGCAGGCCGAGCGTGAGCTGGGCTTCCCGCTGCCACCCCTGCTGCGGCGCCTCTACCTGGAGGTGGCCGACGGCGGGTTCGGGCCCGACTACCAGCTGCTCTCCCTGCGCGAGGCCGTCGCGGCCCGCGAGGAGGAACGATGGCCAGCGGGCGTCCTGCCCGTGCTGGACTGGGGGTGCGGGATGTACGCGGCGATCGACTGCGCGCACGCGCGCGCCACGGTGCTGCTGTACGAGCCGAACGGGCTGAGCAGCGACGATGACGAGCATCTCGCCTGGTACGTCGACGCCGACGACCTGACCGGCTGGCTGGAGACCTGGCTGGCGGAGACGGGCTGGTACGAGGAGGACGCGGAGGAGACCGCCGAGATGCCGCACTGGACCCTCGCCCGGGAGCGCCTGACCCGGTAAGCGCTACTCGCCGCCGCGAGCCAGGCCGCCACGCGTCGGGCCGTCGCGCGCCGGGGTGTCCGCGAAGCGGCCCAGCGTCTGAGCCGGTGAGCCGCTACTCGCCGCTCGCGAAGCCGTGGTGCATGATGCGGAGGAGTTCGCGTGCGTGTTCCGCGCCGGTGGCGGCGATGGCGGCGGCGCTGGCCAGGGTGAGCAGGTCGGTCGTGGTGAGGGCGGCGTTCACCTCGCCGGACCGCTGGGCTCGGGTGAGGAGCTTCTGGGCGGTTGCCCGCATGGAGCTGTGCCACCGGTCGAACAGCTCGGTGCGGCGCTCGGTGTCCGTTCCCGCCAGGGCCGGCGCGCGTTTGGTGGCGACGTGGGTGACGAAGGCGTCCAGCCAGGTGAACAGTGCCTGCGCCGCCGGTTCGGTACCGAGCAGTGTGGCGCCCTGCTCCTCCAGCGCGGTGACCTCGCTCGCGTACACCGCCACGATCAGGTCCTGACGGGTGGGGAAGTGGCGGTAGAGGGTCGCGTTGCCCACGCCCGCCCGGCGGGCCACCTCGTCCAGCGCGACGTCGGGCCCGCGCTCGTCGAAGAGCTCCCGCGCCGCCGCGAGCAGCGCCTGGGCACTCCTGGTCGCGTCCGCTCTGCGTGGCCGTCCGGCCGCCATCCGATGCTCCTCGGTTGCTAAATGGGGAGTTCCCCGTTTACCGTAGCGCATCATGACACTCACCTACGAGGACCGCGTCGCCATCACCGACCTGATCGCGATGCACGGGCACCTGTGCGACAGCGGAGAGCTCGATCGCCTGGACGAGGTGTTCACCGCCGACGTGCTCTATGACGTGACCGACTTCGGGCAGGAGGTCCTGAGAGGGGTGGCGGCCTGCGCCGACGCCGGGCGCGCGCTGGGGGAGCTGAACCCGGTCGGGCATCACGTCACGAACATCGTCCTGAACGAGGAGGCCGATGGGCGGGTGCGTGCTCGTTCCAAGGGCATCGGGGTCAACGCCGACGGCACCAGCGGGAGCGTCACCTACGAGGACACCGTCCTGCGGCTGGGCCAGGGCTGGCGGATCAGCCGCAGGACGGTGATCGCGCGGCGCGTTCCTCTCGGCGGTTGACGCGAAATATCCGGACCTGACGCTGGTCCAGGGCTCCCATCCGGGTCGCTCGGTCGAGCCCCGGCTTCCGGCAGCGGAACCGTCAGGTTCGCAGGACGGCGGCGAGGTCGTTGAGGCTGGTGAGGGTGTCGGCCATCGTGTCCTGGTCGGCTTCGGTGAGGGGGATCTGCCGGGCCTTGGTGAGGAACTCGCGGGCGGCGGGGTGGTCGTCGGCCCGGGTGGCCAGTTCGGCGCGGTAGGCCAGGGCTTCCAGGAGTTCCTTCGGCGTCGCGGTGTCCTGGTCGCGGCGCAGGGCGGTGTCCAGGATGCGGGCGGCCTGGTCGTGATTGCCGTGGGAGTCGCCCATGACCACGGCGTTGCGTATGGACGCGGCCAGCTTGGTCAGCGGCGGGTCCGCGTCCGCGGCGCCGGTGTCGGCCTGGGCGGCCATGAATCTGATCCAGTTGCCGCCGGGGTCGATCACCGTGAATCCGGAATGGTTGTCGGCGTTCTTCCGCTTGCGCGGGCGGGTCATCCTGGGGATGCCGGAGACCAGCAGCTTGCCGTACGCCGCGCGCATCCCCTCGGCGAACGCGCCGAACAGTTCCCCGGTGTCGGGCACCACCACGACGCAACTCCCGTAGGAGTCTTCCGGGATGAAGTCCGGCATGCCGAAGAATCCGATCTCGATGTCGTCGCGCTTCAGCGTCACGTACGGGTTCGGGCGGGTCTGACGGTAGGTCTTGGTGAAGCCCAGCATCTCGTAGAACTCGGCGATCTCGTCGATGGAACGGCAGGGCAGCAGCGGCACGGTCTTTTCACCGGTCATGCCGAGCACTCTACTAGACAAATTTGACTAATGCCGGACCCGGGCGCGACATGATGTTCCTTGTTCGTACTGTGACAAGGAGCATCATGTTGGTTCTCGAATTCCGGACCTACCGCCTCAAGCCCGGCACCCGTGCCGACTTCGTCCATGCGATGGCCTCGCTGGCCGTACCTCTGCTGCGCCAGTACGGCATCGACGTCGTGGACAGCGGGGCGTCGCTGGTGGATGAGGACGGCCAGGAGGAGGCCTACCTCATCCGGGCCTTCGCCTCTCTTGAGGCGCATCGCGAGCAGGAGGAGGAGTTCTACGGCAGTGAAGCCTGGCTGAAGGGTCCCCGGGAGGAGATCGTCTCGCGGATCGAGAGCTACCACTCCATCGTGATCGAGGTGCCGGAGGAAGCCGTTGAGGCGCTGCGCCGTGGCGGTCAGCTCTTCAGGCGGTAGCGGATCGGCAGGTGCTTCAGGCCGCCCACGAAGGTGGTCGACATCCACTCGGGTTTTCCGGCGAGTTCGATCGAGCCGAGGCGGGGCAGGAGCTCGGCGAACAGGGCCCGGGTCTCCATGCGGGCCAGGGCCGCGCCGAGGCAGTAGTGGACGCCGAACCCGAAGGCGAGGTGCTTGTTGGGGTCGCGGCCGACGTCGAAGCGGAACGGGTCGGTGAAGACGGCCTCGTCGCGGTTGGCCGAGGGGTAGGACAGGAGCACCGACTCGCCCGCCTTGACGGCCACGCCGTTCACCCGGGTGTCGGCGGCGGCCGTGCGCATGAACTCCTTGACCGGCGTCACCCAGCGGATCATCTCCTCGACCGCGGCCGGCAGCAGGGCGGGATCGTCGCGCAGCCGGGCCAGCTCGGCGGGGTGCTCGATGAGCGCGTGCAGGCCGCCGCTGATCGTGGAACTGGTGGTGTCGTGGCCGGCGGTGGCGATGATGACGTAGTAGGAGGCGGCGTCGTAGTCGGACAGGAGCTCGCCGTCGACGCGGGCGTTGGCGATGGCCGAGGCGAGGTCGTCGGTGGGGGTGTCCCTGCGCGCGGCGGTCAGGCCGTGGAAGTAGGTGAAGAAGTCGAGCAGCGTCGCCATGATGTCCTCGGTGGTGCCGCCCCGCTGGAACTCCTTGTCGGTGCCGCCGAACAACTGCTGGGTGAGCTTGAGCATCCGGGGGAAGTCCGACTCCGGCAGGCCGAGCAGCGAGAGGATCACATACAGCGGGTACTGCGTGGCGACCTGGGTGGCGAAGTCGCATTCTCCGCCGTACTCGCTCATCCGGTCCACGTACTGCCGGGCCAGCTCCCGCACCCGCTGCTCCATCGCGCGCATGGCCCTGGGCTTGAACCAGTCGGCGCCGATCGCGCGGGTCACCCGGTGCTGCGGGTCGTCCATGTGGATCAGCGTCCGCAGGGCGGTGCCCTCGGCCCGGCTCTGAGCCATCCGCGCGTCCGTCTCGGCCTTGGCCAGCACCGGCCGCGGCGCGTTGCGGAAGACGGGATGGTTGCGTTCGATCTCCATGATGTCGGCGTGGCGGGTCACGGCCCAGAACGGCTGGTATCCCTCCGCCTCGACCCAGTGCACCGGATCGTCGCGGCGCAGCAGGCTGAGCGCCCGGTGCAGCCGGGCCTCGTCGGCGTAGGCCGACGGGTCGGCGAGGGTCAGTCCCGCCTCGGTCAGAGTCATCGTCATGGGGGAGATCCTTGGTGTGGGGCGGAAACGGCCTCACACTACGATCTTCCACCGGTACGCGCACGGGCAAGGCCGGCCCGGCCCCGGGAGGCCGGGCCGGTTCAGGTCAGATGGTGTCCTGCCAGGTGACGCCGCCCGCGCGGTAGCCGGCGACCCGGCCGTTCACCTCGGCGGGGGAGACGACCTCGTTCTTGGCGTGGTAGACCCAGTCGACCTGCTGGATCCAGGTGCGCATCGGCCCGGTCTGGCCGGCCGAGATGAACCACTCGTTGAAATTGATCGACATAGGAGTCTCGGGATAGTACTTGCCGCCGTGCTCGGCGGCGAGCCGGCCGTCGATGTAGTAGCGGATCGTGCCGCCGGAGACCTGGACGACCAGGTCGTGCCAGCCGGCGTGGCTGGAGTTGACGAACGTCGAGGTGTTGTCGGCCAGCCACGGGTCGGGCTGGTAGGTCTCCCAGCTCGTCATGTACATGAGCGGGCCGGTCAGGCCCCACCCGCCGTTGGGCAGGTACTCGAAGTCCAGTTCGCCGTAGTCCGGGTCCATCGGCGCGTCCAGCGGGGTGATGGTGAAGAACGTCTGCACCGTCTCGTCCCCGTCGGCGCCCGTGGTGGGGGCGTCGCTGAACTTCACCCGGGCGGCGTAGGTGCCCTCGAAGAACTTGCGCTGGTGCAGCATCTCCGACTGGGTGACGTTCACGCCGTCGTTGGTCGCCTTCAGCTGCATCACCTTGGCGCCGTCGGCCGTCGGGAAGGTCACGTTCCCCTTCGGCCAGGTGGCTCCCGGCACGCCCGGCCCGCCGGGGTTGGTGCGGACCGTCCAGTTACGCGCGGCGATGAGCGGGTCGTCGGCGCTGGTGTACGCGAAGTCGTCGAACAGCACGCCCGCGGGCCCGGTCGTGGGCGGGTCGCCCCACAGCCGCGTGCCGGCCAGGTGGACGGTGGCCTTCGGCCAGTCGGTGTAGGCCGGCACGGCGCCGAAGGAGTAGTCGTCGCTCTGGCTGAACGACTGCCAGTCGGCCCGGTGGAAGCGCACCTCCAGCTGGGTCTGGGCGCCCGCGGCCAGCGTCCCGCCGCGGAAGCCCACCTCCAGGTAGCCGTTGCCGAACGTGCCGGTGACCTGCGAGCATCCTGCCCGCGCCCACGAGCAGGCGAAGACGTGGGGTCCCGAGCCGGTGAAGTAGTAGCGGATCTTCAGGTCGCGCAGCCGGAGCGTCGTCGTGCCCGTGTTGACGAGGTTGAACAGGGGCTCCGCCTGCGGTGCGGCGGGCTGGGGCGCGGTCGTGTAGTACTGCAGGCGCACCGCCGGAGCGGCCGTGGCCCGCGCGGGCACGGCCAGCGTGCCCAGCACGGCCAGGGCCACGAGTAAGTGCTTCATCATGGGGGGTTTCTCCTCACCTGTTGGTGCTAACGGACGGCTCCGGCGGTGAGGCCGGAGGTGATACGGCGCTGGAAGACCACGTACGCGGCCAGCACCGGCAGCATCGAGATCGTGAGCCCGGCGAACAGCCCGCTCCAGTCGCTGGCGTAGCCCTGCCGTACGGCCAGCACCGCCAGCCCCTGCGCCAGGACGAACTCGGACTCCTCCGGATTGAGCGCGAGCGGCAGCAGGTACTGGTTCCAGAGGCCGAGGAAGTTGAAGATGCCGACGCTGATGAGGCCGGGCTTGGCCATGGGCAGCATGACCCGGAAGAACACGCCGGAGTGGGAGCAGCCGTCGAGGAAGGCGGCTTCGGCGACGGAGGTGGGCAGCGTGCGGAAGAAGGAGGTCAGGAAGAAGACGGTGAACGGCAGCGCGTACGCGGTGTAGACGAGGATCAGCCCGAGCGGGGTGCCGAGCAGGCCCAGGGAGCGCACGACGAAGAAGAGCGGGACGAGGGCGAGGAAAAGGGGGAAGGCCATCCCGGCGATGAACAGGTAGTAGAGGAGCCGCGAGCCGGGGAAGCGGTAACGGGCCAGGACGTAGGCCACCATCGCCCCGAACAACATGGTGAGAACCACCGCGCTCCCCACCACAACCGCTGAGTTCAGGAAATATCGGCCAATGGAGGCTTCTGTCCATGCCCGGACCCAGTTCTCCCCATGCAACCGGTCCGGCAGGCTCCACGGGCTGGTCAGGATGTCCCGGTCGGCCTTGAACGAGCTCATCACCGCCCACACCAGCGGCAGCGTGACGATGGCGCCCCAGCCCACGAGGGCCAGGTGCAGCAACGAGCTCCATGGGCGCGGCCGCCGTACCCGATGAGAGAGGGTCATGCCATCTCCACCCGATCGCGGCGCGAACCACGCAGCACGAGCACGGCAAGCGCCAGGGTGAGGAAGAACAGCGCGACCCCGAGCGCGGAGGCGTAGCCGAACTTCCCGTAGGTGAAGGCGTTGCGGTACAGGGTGAGGCCGAGCACCTCGGTGGCGTTGTCGGGGCCGCCGGGACCGACGGTCATGATCTGCACGATGGCGAAGCCGTCGAGGGCGGCCATGCCCAGATAGATGAAGGCGACCTGGACGTTCTCCCAGACCAGCGGCAGTACGACGCGGGTCAGGCGGGTGAGCGCGGAGGCGCCGTCGATGGCGGCGGCCTCCAGGATCTCCCGGGGGATCGACTCCATCGCGGCGCAGAACAACACCACGTAGAAGCCGGCCGCGCTCCACACGACCACCGCCATGACCGCCCACAGCGCGAGCGACGGGTCGCCGAGCCAGGAGCGTCCCTCGATGCCCAGCAGGTTCAGGACCCCGTTGAGCAGCCCGGAGTTCGGGGTGTAGACGAACTGGAACAGGACCCCGACCACGGCGACCGACAGCAGTTGCGGGAAGAAGTAGACGACGCGGTAGACCCCCGCGCCCCGCCGGCGGCCGAGGCTGAGCGCCGCGGCCAGGAACAGCGCGAGCACCACGGTGGCGATCGGCACCACCAGCAGCATGAGCGCGTTGTTCTTCAGCGCCGCCAGCACCTGCGGATCGTCCAGCAGCCGGGCGAAGTTGTCCGCCCCGACGAACTCCGCCCGCGCCGAGACCCCGCGCCAGTCGGTCAGCGCCAGGTAGAACGCCTGCGCGTAGGGCGAGAGCACCAGCACCGCGTACAGCGTCAGCGGCAGGACGAGGAACCCCGCGATGAACGGCAGCCGGCGGTGCCTCATCGCTCGTACTTGGTGATCGAGGCGTCCGCGGCCACCTGGTCGGCGGCCTTCTGCACGCGATCGGTCCACTGCGCGGCGCTGACCCGGCCGTTGAGCAGCTCTCCCGTCGAGTCGTGTACGGCTTTCGCCAGCGGCGCGTACCAGCCGGGAAAGCGGTAGGACAGCACGTGCTCGCCCGCCGCCGCGACCAGTTCGCCCACCGACTTCAGCCCGCTGGACAGCGGGAGCCCCTCCAGCGCGTCCTTGCGCACCGGCATGGCGCTGGCGGTCGTGGCGAAGTTGGCCGCGCTCTCCTTCGCCAGCATGAGGCGCAGGAACTCCAGCCCGCCCGCGGTGTTCTTGCCCTGCGCGGGGACGATGAACGGCTCGCTGCCCGCGGCCTGGATGGCGGTGCCGGGCAGCTTGTCGCCGTCCGAGAGCCGGGGCGTGGGTCCGGCGACCATGTCGAAGCCGGCGGGGGTGACCTTGGCCTGTTCGGCCTCCAGCCAGGAGCCGCAGGGGAGGAAGACGGCCTTGCCCTGGCACCAGGCGGTCTGCGCCTCGGTGTGCGACAGAGCTTCCGAGCCCTTCATGATGTGCCCGCGCCCGGCCAGCTCGGCGAAGGCCTCGACGACGTCCTTGACGCTGCCGGCCCGCCAGGCGCCGGGCTCCAGGTTGTCGATGGCGGCGACCTGCTCCATGCCGCCGGCCTTGGCGACCATGGTGAGCAGCGGGTCGTTCATGTATTCGGGGTACTTGCCCTGGTAGGTCCAGGGGGCCAGGCCCGCCTTCTTGATCTCGTCGCCGAGCGTCAGCATCTCGGCCCAGGTCGCCGGGTAGGTCCAGCCGTGCTTGGCGAACAGCGAGGAGCTGTACCACAGGCCCCAGACGGTATAGGCGTAGTTGAGCACGTACGGCACGCCGCCGAAGCTGCCCGCCTCGACGATGCCGGGCACCAGGGTGTCGCGCACCTTGACGGCCGGATCGTCGGCCGAGGGCGCGTCGAGTAACTTCTCCAGCGACAGAAGCTGCTTGTCGGCGACGAGCGAGGCGACGTCCAGCGCGCCGGCGCCGGAGTTGTCGATCACGTCGGGCGGGTCGCCGGCGACCATGCGCGGCTGCATGGCCTGGCCGACGCCCTGGATGCCGGCGTGCGTGATCTTCGCCCCGGGATGGCGCTGGGTGTAGAGCGACTCGGCGAACTTCGCCCAGTCGTCGCCGAAGCCGCCCTTGAAGATGACGACGTCCAGCGGGTCCTTGGCGGCGACGCCGAGCGGGTTGGCGGCGCTGGTGGGCCCGGCGGCGGCCGGGGCGGAGGCCACGGGCGCGCCGCCGCCGGTGGCGCAGGCGGCGACGACCGGGGTGAGGGCGAGCAGGCCGAGGAATCCGCGGCGCGTGGGGGTGTTTTCAGGCATGACGAAGACAGCTTTCGGCTAAGAGACGGGTCCTTGTGCTGGGGGTTGCGAGGGAGTTCAGGAGCCGCGGCGGATCCGGCCCGCGTAGAGCGCTTCGAGGCGCAGGTTGTGCTCGTCGCCCTCCGGCACGTTGGCCGACAGGTAGATCGGCGGGACCTTGCCCGCCTCCAGCTGGTCGCGGACGACCCGCGTGACGACGAGCTGGGCGAGCAGGG
This sequence comes from Nonomuraea sp. NPDC059023, assembly GCF_042740095.1. NCBI lineage: Bacteria > Bacillati > Actinomycetota > Actinomycetes > Streptosporangiales > Streptosporangiaceae > Nonomuraea > Nonomuraea sp. NPDC059023. Next base: position 68,567 of record NZ_JBHYIO010000012.1, read on the forward strand.
CCGAGGTGATCGTGGAGACCGCGCCGACCGCGCCGCCGTCCGGAAGGGGGAGTACGGCGTCGCCGTACGGTGCCATGTTGTCGAGCACCACGTCGGCCAGGTCGCACAACCGGGCGCCCGAGGGGTGGCGGGAGGCGACGGCGGTGCTGTGGGCCAGGGAGGTGATGGCGATCAGGTCGTGACCGCGCTTCTTGACGGCCTGGGCCAGCTCCACCACGACGCCGTTGACGCCGGAGTTGGAGATGACCACGAACAGGTCCGGCTCGCCGATCGGGGCGGCGGCCAGGATGCGGTGCGCGACCTCGGGGTCGCGTTCGAGGTCGTAGCGGGTGAGTTCGGCGCGGTCGGCTCCGCCGTACAGGACGATGTCGCGCAGGGCGAGCCGGTTGGTGGGCACGAGGCCGCCCGCGCGGCCGGCGATCTCCATGGCGACCGCTTCCGAGTGGCCGGAGCCGAAGGCCTGGATCACGCCCCCGTTGTCGAGACATCTGCCGATAAGGCGGGCGGCTTGCCCGATCTCGCCGGCGTGGGTCCGCGGAATGGTCCTGACCAGGTCGGCCACATGGTCTGCGTAGGTGTCGGGGTTCATTGCCCTCCGTCTAGGCGGTGTCCGGTGACGGCGCGTACCGTCAGGTCGAACGCCTCCTTGGTGCGCTCGTAGGTGCGCTGCGCGACCGCGACGTAGACCACGTCGAGGACGAGCAGCTGGGAGTGGATCGCGGCGAACCCGTCGCTGCGGAAGGTCGTCTCCCGCGCCGCCGTCGTGAGGACCAGTTCGGCCACCTCGGCCAGCGGGGAGCTCGGATGCGAGGTGACCGCCACGGTGATCGCGCCGTGGCTCGCCGCCTCGGCGAGCACCTCGATGACCTCCCTGGTCCTGCCGCTGTGCGAGATGCCGATCGCCACGTCGCCGTCGCCCAGCAGCGCGGCGTCGGTCAGCGCGCTGTGCGCGTCCGACCTGCTCCAGGTGGGGACGCGGATGCGCTGGAGGCGGTACTCCATCTCACCGGCCACCGCCGCGCTGCTGGCCACGCCGAACAGCAGCACCCGGCCGGCGTTCTTGATGACGTTCGCCACCTTCTCCACCGTGGCCAGGTCGAGCTGGGCGGCGGTCTCCTGGATCAGCCGGATGTCGCTGTTGGAGACCACGCCCAGCACCTTGTCCAAGCCGTCGGCGGGCAGGATCTCCTGCCCTATGTCGGTGTCCCAATGCTGCTGGGCGGCCCGGCCGGTCTGGCTGGCGATCGTGACCCGGAGTTCGGCGTAGCCGCTGAAGCCCAGCGCCCGGCAGAACCGGGTGATCGTGGCCGTGGACGTGCCGCTGCGCTCGGCCAGATCCACGATGGTCATCCTGGCCGTCTCCGCCGGGTCGTCCAGGATCACCTCCGCGACCTTGCGCAGCGCTTCGGGCATCTCGCCCTGCTCGGCCCGGATCCGGGGCAGTAGTTCCACGTCGTCCTCCTTGAGGGTGAAAATTATGCTCACCATCTGGTGTCGTCAAGGGTTTAGGCCGATAATTCTTGACATGAGTTTAGTTCTCGGCGTGGACGCCGGAGGGACGTCGTCGCGCGCGGTCGTCGCCACCCTGGACGGGCAGGTGCTGGGGCGGGGGCGGGCCGGATGCGGCAACCCGGCCGCCTGCCCGCCCGGAGAGGCTTTTCGCCAGGTGGGCAAGGCCATCGAGGAGGCGTTGGCGACGGCCGGGCCCGGTGGGGTCCGGGCGGCGGTGATCGGTCTGGCGGGCATCGAGGGGCTGCCCGAGGGGCTCGCCGCGCACTTCCCGGTGCAGCCCCGGGTGGTCGGGGACGTGGTCGTGGCCTTCGCCGCGGGCACACCCGCGGCCTCCGGAACCGTGCTGATCTCCGGCACGGGGGCGATCGCGGCGAAAATTATTGACCACGAGATCGCGGCGACGGCCGACGGGCACGGCTGGCAGCTCGGGGACGAGGGCTCCGGGTTCTGGATCGGGCGCCAGGCGGCCCGCTCGGCCGTCCGCGGGACACCGGGCCCGCTCACCGCGTCGGTGCTCGGGCACCTTGGCGTCCGCGAGCCGGAGATGGTGGCGGTGGCCGTCCAGGCGGCCGCGCCGCTGGCGCTGGCCGAGCTGGCGCCCCTGGTCAGCCGGGCGGCCGGTGAGGGCGATCCGGCGGCGGTGAAGATCGTCGAGCGGGCGGCAGGGCTGCTGGTGCGGACCTTCCGCGAGGTGCACGTGCCCGGCACGCCCGTGGTGCTGGCCGGGAGCGTGCTGACGAGCGAGGGTCCGGTACGGCGGGCCGTACGGGATCTGCTGCCGGACTGCGCGCCGCTGGTCGCCGGGCGGGGCGAGGACGCCGCGGCCTGGCTGGCGGCACGCGCACTCGCACCCGCAACACCCCACCGGGACTTCCTCCCATAATGACCCCCACGCACTCTGCGGCCCGCCCCGGCAGGACCGCGTGGGGCGGCTGGCCCATGTGGAGCGGTATCGGCGTCCACGGGGTCGGGGACCTCCTCCGCGTGGAGGCCGGCCGAAGGGCGTGGGGGTCGGCCGAGGGGCGTGGGGGCCGGTCGAAGGAGATGTCAGCGGCTCGCCACGGTCCTGAAGTGGGTCAGGCAGGCGGCCAGGGCCAGTTCGAAGGCGTCGTCGGCGCGCGACGGCGGGGCGGCGGCCATCGCCTGGGACAGGGCGGGGGCGTCGTTCTGGCCTGACAGGTCCCAGATCGGGTCCGGCGCGGCCAGGTCGAGAGCCGAGCCGAAGATCAGGTTCTCCACCGCGGTGATCATGGTGAGCACGTCCCGGAGGGCGAACCCGGCCTCGTTCAGCATCCGTACGGCCTGCTCGTACTGCCCCAGCACCCGCGGCGTCCGCACCGGCGTGGCCAGGAGCAGCGGGATGGCGCGCGGGTGCGCGGCGAAGGCGGCGCGGTAGGAACGCGCCCAGCCGGCCAGCGCCTCGTCCCAGGGCGGGACGTCGAGCATGGAGGAGTCGATCTGGTAGGAGACGTGCTCGCGGATCAGCTCGATGACGCCCTCGCGCCCGTCGACGTGGTGGTAGAGCGAGCCGGTCTGCACGCCGAGCCGCCGGGCGATCTGCGGCAGGCTGACCTCGCCCTGCTCGTCGACCAGGGCCAGCGCGGCGGTGGTGATGCGTTCGCGGTCAAGGAGTGGTGTCCGAGGCCGGCCCATGTGTCGTTCTCCCCGTTACGTCTTCTCAAGCGTGCCCTCAGAGGCTACATTGCCAAAATCAAAACGCTTTAGGTTTTTGGTGCTGGTGCCTAGAAGGGCGTAACCGCCATGCCTCTCAGATCCGACTCGCTCGGCAGCGTCGACATCTCCTTCTTCGTCATCTCCGCCGCCGCGCCGCTCACCGTCATGGCGGGGGTCTCGCCCATCGCGATCATGCTCGGTGGCATCGGGGCTCCCGCCGGCTACCTGGTCGCGGGGCTCGTCCTGGCGATCTTCGCGATCGGCTTCACCACGATGAGCAGGCACGTACGCGGCGGCGGCGCCTTCTACGCGTTCATCACCCGCGGGCTGGGCCGCCCGGCCGGAGCCGGCGGCGCGCTGGTGGCCATGGTCGGCTACAACGCCATGGAGATCGGCGTGTACGGCCTGCTCGGCAGCGCCACCGCCGGCACGCTGAAGAGCCTGCTGGGCATCGACGTGCCCTGGGTCGTCATCGCCGTGGCCGGGCTGCTGATCACCTACTACGGCGGCTACCGCTCGATCACCTTCGGCGCCAAGGTCCTGGGCGTCCTGCTCGTCGCCGAGACCGCGATCCTGCTGCTCCTGGCCGGCGGGGTGCTGCTGAAGGGCACGCTGAGCCTGGACTCCTTCGCCCCGGTCAACGTGACGGCGCCGGGCATGATCGCCGTCCTGGCGTTCGCGTTCGGCGCGTTCACCGGGTTCGAGTCGACCGTGATCTACCGGCGCGAGGCCCGCGACCCCGGCCGCACGATCCCGCGCGCCACCTACGTGGCGCTGGCCTTCCTCGGCGTCTTCTACGCGTTCATCGTCTGGATCGTGATCCAGGCCTTCGGCGGCGCCGCCATCGTGAAGGCCGCCGCGGACGACCCGGCCGGGCTCTTCTTCGGCGCGATCACCGCCTACGTGGGCGGCTGGGCCGCCGACCTCATGCACATCCTGATCGTGACCAGCATCTTCGCCTCGCTGCTCGCCTTCCACAACGCGATCAACCGCTACACCCTGTCGCTGGCCGAGGAGCGGGTGCTCCCGTCCGTGCTCGGCCGGATCCATCCCCGCCACCAGTCCCCGTACGTCGCGGGCATCGCCCAGACCGCGCTCGGCCTGGTCGTCGTGCTCGCCTTCTGGCTGGCCGGCGCCGACCCGTACACCCACCTGCTGCTCTGGGTGAACACGCTGGGCATGATGAGCCTGGTGACGCTGATGCTGCTGGCGGCCATCGCCGTACCGTTCTACTTCGGCAGGGACCGGCGGGGGGAGGGCCTCGTGCGCACGCTCGTCGCGCCCGTCGCCGCCGCGGTCCTGCTCGCCGGGGCGCTCGGCCTGATCGTCACCAAGATCTCCCTGTTCACCGGCGGTGCCGTCGCGGTGAACACGGTCATCCTCACCCTCATCCCCGCGGTCTTCGCCATCGGAACAGGGCTGGCGCTCTGGCTCAGAAGGCACCGCGCGGAGGTCTACCAGAACTTCGGGAGTGAACCGTGCCCACAGCCGACCTCGTCCTGATCGGCGCCCGCGTCCGTACCCTCGACCCGGCCCGGCCGCGCGCCACCGCGCTCGCCGTCAAGGGCGGCCTGATCGCCGCCGTCGGCGACGACAGCGACGCGCGGGACTGGCGGGGGAACGGCACCCGCGTCGTGGACCTGGCGGGAGCGACCCTGGTGCCCGGCCTGACCGACGCGCACGCCCATCCGCTGTGGGGACTGGACCTGGCCACCGGCACCGATCTGTCCGGAGTCACCGACCTCGGCGGGCTGCGCGCCGCCCTCCGCGCGGCGCCGCGGGTGGACGGGTGGGTGCTCGGCTACGGGCTCGACCACAACGTGTTCGGCGGCCGGGCGCTCCACCACGACCTGATCGAGGAGGCGGTGTCCGGCGCGCCCGCGCACCTGCGGCTCTACGACGCGCACTCCGTCCTGGTCAGCGGGGCCGCGCTGGAGCGGGCGGGCATCGACGGACCGCGTGTGTTCGCCCAGCGCGCCGCCGTGGTCTGCGACGCCGGCGGCCGCCCGACCGGCCATCTCGTGGAACACGCCGCGATGGATCTGATGAAGCCGCTGCTGCCCGTCACGCCGCCGGCCGTACGGGCGGAACGCCTGCTGGAACTCCTGTCCGGCATGGCCGCGACCGGCCTGACCGGCGCCCACGTCATGGACGTGGGCGCCGACGACCTCGACCTGCTCACCGCCGTCGAGGACAAACACGACCTTCCGGTACGGCTCCGCCTGGCCCCGTGGTGCATGCCCGGCGACGGCCCCGACGAGTTCGCCGGCCTGATCGGCATGCAGCAGAAGCACGGCCGCACCTGGCGGGTCGGCGGGGTGAAGCTGTTCATGGACGGCACCGTCGAGGGCGGCACCGCCTGGCTCGAACACGCCGACTGCCACGGTGAGGGCACCGAGGCCTTCTGGCTCGATCCTGCCGACTACCGGCATGCCGTACGGACGCTGCATCAGGTGGGTGTGCCCACCGCGACGCACGCGATCGGCGACGCGGCCGTGCGCCATGTCCTCGACACGATCGAAGGGCTGGGGGCGGGCGGCCCGCGCCACCGCGTCGAGCACATCGAGACGCTGGCCGACGACCAGGTCGGCCGGTTCGCCGGGCTGGGCGTGGCGGCCTCGATGCAGCCTCCGCACACCGCCTACACGCGCGCCGACCACACCGACGAATGGTCCAGGCGCCTGGGTGACGAGCGGGCCGCGCGCGCCTGGCGCTGCCGTGACCTGCGCGAGGCCGGCGCCATCCTCGCACTGGGCTCCGACTGGCCGATCGCCCCCTACGACGCCCGCCAGATCCTGGCCGCCGCCCTTGAGCCGCGCGGGGCGGCCTCCGGCGGCGGGCTGAGCGGCCTGATGGCGCTGGAGGGCTGCACCTCGCACGCGGCGCTGGCCTCCTCGACCGAGTCGGTGTCCGGCCGGATCGCCCCCGGGTTCCTGGCCGACCTCACCGCGCTCGCGCTCGACCCGGTCACCACGGCCGCGGACGAGCTGGCCGAGTCCCCGGTCACGCTGACCATGACCGGGGGACGCGTCGTCTTCGAGCGGCCCTGATCAGGCGATCTTGGGGGTGGCCCGCATCCCGACGAACACGCAGGGAGTGCCGTCGGTCAGCGTGGAGAACACGACGGGCATGTAGTCGTCGTTGAACGACGGACCGGCGCCGGTGCCCGCGAACACGGCCGGGGTGACGGGGGCGAGCTCGACGTCCAGGGGCGGGGAGATGCCCGCCATGCCGTCGACGAACTCGTACAGCAGCCGTCCCTCGGTCACGGTCAGGGCCGCGCCCTCGCGGCGGTAGGTGCCGGTCAGCGCGGCCCAGTCGACCGCGGGCGGCTCGGCGGCCGGGCCGAACGGCTCGGGCATGCGCACGCCGGCCAGTTCGGACAGCAGGTCGCCGAACAGGTCGGCGTAGAGCTGGCGGGTGGCGCCGCCGTTGGTCAGCAGCGCGATCGCCACGCCCGCTCCGGGCACCACGCGCAGGTAGGCGAACTGGCCCACGGCCGAGCCGTCGTGGCCGTAGCCGGGCACGCCGTTCCAGTCGTACAGCGTCCAGCCGAGGCCCCAGGCGTCGGCGCTGAGCGTCCACTTGTCCGGGCTGTCGGCTTCGCGGCGCTGCATCGCGGCTATGGTCTCGGGGGAGATGACGCCGGCGCCGCCGTTCAGGTGCATCCGGGCGAACCTGGCGAGATCGCCCGCGGTGGCCAGGACGCGGGCGGCGGGGGCGGCGGCGCGGGACTGGAAGTCCCACACGGGGGCGGGCTCGGGGTAGGCGCCGGCGCCGCCGAGGTGACTCATGGCCACGCGGAAGCGCAGCGCCTCCTCGGGCAGCGTCATCGTCTGATCGAGGCCGAGCGGGGTCAGGACGCGCTCCTTGAGCGCCTGGTCCCAGGTCAGGCCGGTGATCACCTCGATGATGCGGCCCAGGATGACGTAGCCGCTGCCGCTGTAGGACAGCGCGGTGCCGGTGGGGCAGTCCAGGCTCAGGTCCTTGCAGGCCTCGACGTAGCGGGCGATGCAGTCGTCGCCGCGGCCGGTGTCGAGGTGGAAGTCGCCGCTGAGACCGCTGGTGTGGGTGAGCAGCTGCCTGACCGTGATCGTCTTGGTGGCCTCCGCGTCGGCTACGGCGAAACCGGGCAGTACGTCGGCGACCCGGGCGTCGAGGCCGAGCTCACCGGAGTCGACCAGTTGCATCACCAGCGTGGCGGTGTAGATCTTGGCGACCGAGCCCAGCTGGAACACCGAGCCGGTGGTGGCCTCCACCCCCGTGCCGCGGTGGAGCAGGCCGCTGGCCAGCTCGTAGAGCTCCCCGCCGGTCACCACGGCCAGCGTCGCGCCCGGCACGTGGTGGGTGGCGCGCAGTTCGTCGAGCCGGGCCTGCCAATATGCGAGATCCATGGTCCATCCTCCGCAGATGCGTACCGCGTTCCTTAATGCGAACACTGTACGCACCGCATGGGCGGATGCGCAAGCCCGGCTAGCCTCGGCCGTATGGTGTTCACCTCCGATCACTTCGACCTCCAGCCCTATGCCGGATTCGACATGGAGCGTTATGTCCGGCGGACCCATTGCAGCTGGGAGAACTTCGGCTGGCGCTCGCTGCTCGTCCAGCGGTTCGAGCACGTCCCCGTGGTCGAGGACATGGAGTTGCCGGCCGCCGCCGACCTGCACCTGATCCTGCCCGTGGGCGGCCGGGCCGCCATGGAGACGCGGACCGGCGGCGGCCGATGGAGCCGCCGTACCTGGACGCCGGGGCGGCTCGAACTGGGTGTGCCTGACCAGCCGCTCCGCCGCCGCTACCGCGGGGACGGGCCGCTGCGCAGCGTGCAGGTCCACATCCCGCGCGGCACCGTCGAACGGACCGCCGAGCAACTGGGCGGCCGCCCGCCGGACTACCCGAGCATGGCGGCCTCCGTGGCCGCGGGGGATCCGCTGATCGAGGAGGCCGTACGCGCCGTCGGCGCCACCGGCGAGATCGGCGACCTGTACGCCGAGTCCGCGGCCGCGTTCCTCACCGTCCACCTGCTCACCCGCCACTCCCGGGCGCCCGAGAAGCCCCCGGCCCGGGAGGACACCCGCGTCCGCGCGGCGATCGCCCTCATGCGCGACCGGCTCGCCGAGCCCCTCACGCTGGCCGACATCGCGGACGAGGTGTACCTCAGCGTCTTCCACCTGGTCCGCGTGTTCCGCGCGGCGACGGGGGAGACGCCGCACCGCTACCTCGCCCGCCTGCGCATCGAGAAGGCGCGGCACCTGCTGCGGGAGAGCACGCTCACGGTCGCCGAGATCGCGCCGCTGTGCGGGTTCGCCGGCCCCGGCGCCCTGTCGGCGGCGTTCCTGCGGCACACGGGCACGCGGCCATCCGCGTATCGCAATTCCTGATGGTTTTTCCGGCAATCTCCGGCATGGTCCCCCGGGGTGCGCCGTTCCTAGGGTTGCGTCCATGCCTGACATCGAGCCCTATCCCATCCGCATCCCCGACCGCGACCTGGCGAGCCTGCGAACCCGCCTCGACGAGGTACGGCTGCCCGAGCCGGAAACGGTGCCGGACGCCACGCAGGGCCTTGAGCTCGACCGGCTGCGAGCGCTGCTCGACACCTGGCGCCGGCACGACTGGCGGGCGGTGGAGGACCGGTGGAACACGGTCCCGCACTACCGCGTACGCCTCGACGGCCTGCCCATCGCGTTCTGGCACGTGCGCTCACCCGAGCCGGATGCGGTCCCCTTGCTGCTGACCCACGGCTGGCCGGGCTCGGTCCTGGAGTTCGAGAACGTCCTGGGCCCGCTCACCGACCCCGTCGCCCACGGCGGCTCGGCGAGCGACGCCTTCCACGTGGTCGTCCCGGCGCTGCCGGGGTTCGGGTTCAGCGACCGTCCCCGCGAACCCGGCTGGCATCCCGGGCGTACCGCGCGAGCGTGGGCAGAACTGATGACCGCGCTCGGCTACGAGCGGTTCGGCGCGCACGGCGGAGACTGGGGCGCGTTCGTCAGCACCGAACTCGCCCGCCTGGCCCCCGAACGCGTCACCGGCCTGCACCTGACCATGCCCCTCGCCTCGCCCCTGCCGGAGGACCGGATCGCCCCGGACCCGGCCGAGCAGCGCATGCTGGACCGCCGCGACACGCATCTGGCCGACGGCTACGGCTTCGCGATGATCATGGCCAGCCGCCCCCAGACCCTCGGCTACTCCCTGCTGGACTCGCCCGCGGGCCTGGCCGCGTGGCTCGGCGAGAAATTCGCCGCCTACTCCGACCCCCGCCCGGAGTACGGCGGCGGAGTCAGCCTGGCCCAGCAGGCGGACACCATCGCCCTGTACTGGCTGACCGGCACCGGCGCCTCCAGCGCCCGCTGGTACTGGGAGACCATGCGCTGGGTGCCCCGCAGCGCCGAGGCGGAGAACGCCCAGCCGGTGACGGTGCCCACCGCCTGCTCACTGTTCCCCGCCGAGCCGTGGCCGACCGCCCGCCGCTGGGCCGAACGCCGCTACCGCGACCTGCGGTCCTGGAACGAGCTGGACCGCGGCGGCCACTTCCCCGGCCTGGAACAGCCCGGCCTCCTGGTCTCCGAACTCAGGGCCGCCTTCCGGCACCTGCGCCGGTGAGCCTGACCGACACCAGGTGAGGCGCCTTCCCGCGCTACGCTGGCCGTCGTCCGACCAGCCCGCCTCGCCGGGAAAGAGGAGAGTCCGCATGGAGTACGGCCGGCGCCGCATCATCGCCACCACCGGCGAACTGGCCGCCATCGCCGACGGCTGCTCGGACGGCACGCCGGTCATGCTCGACGTGGACGAGATCGAGCCCGGTCACGACCCGCGCGCACCCCGCGACTGGGCGGTGGTGGCCAGGATCGACCACCTGCCGCTCAACGAGTCGGGCGAGCTGGCGGGCCCCGGCGACCGCATCGCCACCGGCGAACCGGACGCCGAGGGGCAGGAGCCGCTGCTGTTCACGCCGGTGCTGATGCTGCAGTCGCGCAAGCTCGCCACCCCTGGCGAGATCGGGCCCGTCGCCCGCGCGGCCGACCCGTGCCAGCGGCGCGCGGACGCCTACGAGCTCATCGAGCGCGAGGGCGAGGCGGGCCTGTACCTGATGGAGCTGCTTGAGGCGGTGGCGGAGCTGCGGCGCGAGGTCGCCGACCTGGCGGCCGACAAGGACCGCCTGCTCCACCCGGCCGCCCGCCGGCACCTGGACAGCCTGGGTGACGCGCTGCGCGAGGCCCGAACCTCCGCCGATCACGCCACCCGCTTCAGCACGGTGTGCGAGCTGCTGCGGGGCGGCGCCACCGAGAAGTGGGCCGACGAACTCGACGCCGACCGGCCCTGCGACCCCGGCGGCCTGCACCAGATGCTGGTCGAGCTGCCCGGCATGGGCGGTTCCGAGCTGGCCTGCCGGGTGCACGCCGCCGTGGCCCGCGAGCGGGTGCCGGACGCGCTGGTCAGCCCGAACCCGCACGCCGCGCCCTGAATCAGCCGCGGGTGGCCGGCATGTGCTTCTGGAACCAGTCCACGACCCGCGTACAGAAGTCGATCACCGCGGGGAAGGCGCGGACGCCGTGCCCCTCACCCGGGTAGATCGCGAGCTGCGACTCGACCCCGTGCTCAAGCAACGCCTGGTGGAACTCCCTGGCCTGCGTCGGGGGAGTGCAGCGGTCCAGGGCGCCGGCGACGTTCAGGCAGGGGGTACGCACCTTGCTGGCATGCGCGACCGGGCTCCTGGTGTGGAACTTGTCCCCGGGCACCTCCGGATTCCCGTCGAGGAACAGCGCGTCGAAGAAGGGGATGTTGCTGGTGAAGTGCTGGCTGTACCAGTTCGTCACGGGCGCGAACGGCACGGCGGCGGCCCAGCGCTGGTCCTGGGTGACGAGCCAGGAGGACATGTAGCCGCCGTACGATCCGCCGATGACGCCGACTCTGGCCGGGTCGGCGATCCCGCGCTCGACCAGGGCGTCGACCGCCGAGGTGAAGTCGGCCGTGTCGTCGCCGCCCATCTCCCCGAACACCAGCCGGGCGAAGTCCTGGCCGCGGCCAGAGCTGCCCCGCGGGTTGGGGTTGAGGACGGCGTACCCCTGGGCGACCAGCAGCGGAGTCCAGGGGTAGAGCATCGACCACAGGTTGCGGAAGCTCCACACCGGGCCGCCGTGGATGTTCACCACCAGCGGGAAGGGCCCCTCGCCGCCGGGGACGCACAGGATTCCCTCCAAGGCCAGCCCGTCCGGCGCCGACCAGGCGACCGTCTCGGCCCGGCCCGCGATCGACAGGTGGTGGTCGGTGCCGGAATGCGAGATCGCGGCGAGCTCGGCCCGTTCCTCGCCCAGCACCACGACGCGCTGCGGAAGCGCGTAGCCCTCCTCGACGATCACCACGCGGCCGTCGGCGGTCCAGGCCGCCTCCGGGTAGCGCACGCCGCAGCTGGTGTCCGTGCTGGACCACAGCTCGGTCGTCTTCCCGGTCACCGCGTCGTACACGGCGGCGACGGTCTCCAGGCCGCGTACCCCTGCGAATCCCAGGCGATCGGCGTCGATCCACTGCGTCGCGGTGACGTCCACCCCACCGGCGTCGACCCGCTCCAGAGCCGCGTCACCGGAGCCCACCAGCAGGTCGCCCGCGACGACCCAGCGGTCGCTGCACACCGCCTCGACCACCGCCAGCCGTCCCCCGGAAGGCGAGGCGGCGGGCCAGCCGAACTGCACGCCGGAGCGGGCACGTTCGGTGACCGTCCCGTCCAGGCCCAGGCGCGAGAGCACGGCCGTGTACCAGGCGCTCTCGTCCGGAGCGGTGCTGGTGACGGCCAGGACGGCGTCCGGGCCCGACCAGACCGCCTCCCAGACGTTGAGTCCGTCCGGCGACAGCCGGGTGGTCGTGCCCGCCGCGAGGTCGTGGAGCCACAGCGAGCGCCACGCCTCCTCCGTCGCGCCGACCTCGACGTGCGGGTGCCAGTCCGGCAGCTCCTCCTTCGGCTTGTACGTCGTGCCGCTCCCCTGGCCGCCGGCCAGATCGGCGCCGAGCCCGGCCACCCCGAGCAGCACCCGGGTGCCGTCGGGCGACCAGGAGCAGTACTCGGCCGTCCCGGGCACGGCCGGGGTCGCCTCCGCCTCACCCAGGTGGCCCTCGCGCAACAGGTACAGCTGGAACCTGCCCGCCTCCGCGCGATCCGACAGGAACGCCACCGTCGCGCCGCCGGGGGAGAAGCACGGTTGCCTGGAGGAGCCGGACGATCCGGTCAGCGGCCGCAGTTCCGTACCGTCGACCAGGAAGCAGGCCTGCCGGGGGAGGCCGGCCAGCTCGTCGTACACCAGGCCGGTCACGGCGATCCGCGAGCCGTCGGCGGAGCAGGACGGCTCCAGCAGCCGGTGCGGCCGGCCCAGCACCGGGTCGTGCAGCCTGCGGAAGTGCTCCTCGACCAGGTTCCAGGTGGCGCTGCCGCGCACGTCGGCGTGTGTCATGAGAACTCCTGTCCGTCGGTGGTAGGTGAATCGGGCTAGCCCATGACGGTGCCGGTGCCGCCGGTGCCGACGGGCCGTTTCCTGGAGAAGGCCGCCAGGCCGATCCGGTGCCCGGTGTGCGGGGCGAGATAGTCCAGGGGCTCGCGGTCGTGGTCCCTGCCGGCTTCGACCGCCTCGATCAGGGCGGTCATGATCCGGCCGACGACCGGGGCGTTCTTGAACTGGTTGCCGCTGGTGCCCATCGCCACGTAGAACCCGGGCAGCTCGGTCCTGTCGTAGACGGGCGTCCAGTCGTCGGTCACGTCGTAGACGCCGACCACACCCTTGGCCCGGCCGGGCACGGTGAGCGCGGGGAAGCGGCGCGCGGCCCTGGTGACCTGGGTCTCGAACGAGGACGCCGTGGGCGCCATGGCCGCCTGGTCGGGGTCGTCCAGCCACTCCAGCGGGTCGCAGGCCGGTTCCGTGCCGCCGACGAGCAGCCCGCCGCCCGGCTCGCCGCGCAGGTAGACGCCGAGGTCCAGGTCGGCGACGATGGGCCCGAACCCGGGGGGAGCGGCCGCCACGTGGTGGACCTCCTGACGCAGGGGGCGCGTCCGCACGGAGGTCACACCGGCCAGCCGGTTGAGCGCCGCCGACCAGGGGCCGGCCGCGTTGACCACGATCGGGGCGGCGAGCAGGGTTCCGTCGGCCAGCCGTACACCGGAGACCCGCCCGCGCGCGCGGGCGACCTCCACCACCTCCTGCCGGTAGCGGAAGGCGGCGCCGTGGCGGCTCGCGGCGGCGGCCAGGCCGGCGGCGGCGAGCTGCGGGTCGTCGACGTAGCCCGCGTCCGGGGTGAACACCGCGCCGAGCCGGCCGTCGGGCTCGTTCCAGAAGCGCTCGTCGTCGAGCCGCGCGGGCGGCCAGTGCCGCCCGGTGTCGATGCCGGGGACGCGGGCGGCGAGCGTGCCGGGATCCCACTCCTCGTACGGCACGCCGGCCCGGTCGAACAACGGCAGAATCCGTGAACGGGGAGCGGCCCGCACGTCCAGCATGACCAGGCCCGTGCGGTGGTAGCGGGGGAGGGGCTCGTCCGCCGGCGCGCCGAGATGGTCGCGCCAGGACTCCCAGCAGTGCTTGGCCTCCCAGGCCAGGGCGACGCCGTCCCAGGTGGAGAAGTTGAACCTGACCACCGCGCTGGAGGCCCCGGTCGAGCCCTGGCCCGCGCCGCCGCCCTTGTCGACGACCAGCACGTTCAGGCCGGAGCCCGCCAGCTCGTGGGCGATCGACGCCCCGATCACACCGGCACCGATGACCACCGCGTCCGCGTTCATGCCGCCAGCCTGCCCGCTGGACCCGGCCGGATCCACTGACGAACCCATGGCGGCGGAGGCCCGCGCTACGACATTCGTCAAAAGCTTACTTTGTAAAGGCGCCCGGCGTTCGCTATTGGTCCCGGGCGAAGCCGACAAGTGCGCGGCGGCAGGCGCGGGCGGTCTCGGCCATGGTCTCCTCATCGGTTCTGCCGTCGGACATGGCGGCGGCCGCGGTCGTGCTGACGGCGCCGAGTGCGGCGCCCACCATCGCGTACGCGGTCACGCGGTCGAGTTCGCAGGCGGCGGCGAGTGCGGTGGCCAGGCGTTCCACGCGGTTGTTGGACCGGTCGATGGCGGCCTGCGGGGAGAAGACGGGCAGGTTGACCGCCTCGCCGACGAGCCCGGCCACCAGGCCCATCTCCCAGCTCTCGGCGAGCATCGCGTCGAAGGCTCTGGCGAGCAGGGCGGCGGGCGGTTCGCCGGGCCGCCTGGTGCCCAGCGCGGCCACGCCCGCCTCCAGGCAGTCGGCGCTGTTGGCGTACAGGACGTCGGCCTTGTGCCGGAAGTAGGAGAAGAACGTGCGGGTGGAGACCCCGGCGGCCGCGGCGATCTGGTCGACGGTCGTGGCCTCGTATCCCCGCTCGTCGAACAACCGGCCGGCGGCGTCCATGAGGGCCTGCCGGGTCTGCCGTTTCTTTCGTTCGCGCAAGGACGCCATGGGGACAGAATATTACATCGACTGCATATTTACAGGTCTGCAAGTTTTGACGTAGCGTGCCGGGCATGGACGCTGCGATCTCGGTCTCGGGGCTCGTCAAGTCGTACGGGCGGGTCAGGGCGCTGGACGGGCTCGACCTGCGGGTGGAGGCGGGGGAGATCCACGGCTTCCTCGGTCCCAACGGAGCGGGGAAGACGACCACGTTGCGGGTACTGCTGGGCATGCTGCGGGCCGACGCCGGACAGGTCAGGCTGCTGGACGGGCATCCGTGGCGCGACGCCGTACGCCTGCACCGGCGCCTGGCGTACGTGCCCGGCGACGTCGTCCTGTGGGAGGAGCTGACCGGCGGCGAGACGATCGACCTGCTGGGACGGCTGCACGGGCGGATCGACGAGGGCCGCCGGGCCGAGCTGGTCGAGCGGTTCGCGCTGGATCCGGGCAAGAAGGTCCGGGGCTACTCCAAGGGCAACCGGCAGAAGGTCGCGCTGATCGCCGCGCTGGCGGCGCGCGTCGAGCTGCTGGTGCTGGATGAGCCCACGTCGGGGCTCGACCCGCTGATGGAGGCCGAGTTCCGCCGGTGCCTGGTGCGGCGGCGCGAGGAGGGGGCCACGATCTTGCTGTCCAGCCACATCCTGGCCGAGGTCGAGGCGCTGTGTGATCGGGTGAGCATCGTCAGGCAAGGGCGCCTCGTGGAGTCGGGCACCCTGGCCGAGCTGCGGCACTTCACGTGGACGTCGGTCACCGCCCGGCTGGAACGGCCCCTGGAGCGGCTGGAGGGTGTCCACGACCTGGAGGTCGACGGGGGCACGCTGGTGCGCTTCCGCGTGGACAGCGGGCAGGCGGGGCAGGCGCTGGTGCGTCTGGCCGCGTTCGGGCTGGTGGACGTGACGGCGCGGCCCGCGACGCTGGAGGAGCTGTTCCTGCGGCACTACCGGCAGCAGTCCGAGGCGGCGGCGCGGTGAGGGCCGGGGCCTGGGTCCTCGTGCGGTTCATCGCCCGGCGCGACCGCGGTCTGATCGCGTTGTGGATCGGGGTGGCGGTCGCGCTGCCGTTGTTCAACGCGTACTCGCTGGCGGTGTTGCTGCCCAGCGAGGAGACGAGGGTGGCCTTCGCGGAGATGAGCGTTGCCAATCCGATCAGCAGGGCGCTGCTGGGGCCCGTTCACGGCACCTCGATCGAGTCCCTGGTCGCCTGGCGGTCGGGTGTGCAGAGCCTGCTGATCACGGGGCTGGGCGGGCTGCTGTTCGCGGTCCGGCACACGCGGGCCGAGGAGGATTCGGGCCGTGGGGAGCTGGTGGCGGCCCGTCCGGTGGGCCGGCATGCCGTCGTCACGGCCGTCACGGTCGTGGCCGCCGTGGTCAACCTCGTTGTCGCCGCGTTGCTGACGGTCGCGCTGACCTTCGGGTTCGGCTATCCGCCCGGCGGCACGGTGTTGTTCGCGCTGACGGTGGGGGCGGGCGGTGTGGCGTTCGCCGCCTGCGGGCTGCTGGCGGCGCAGGTATGGCAGAGCGCGCCGGCCGCGCGTGGCGCGGCGGTGGGTGTGCTGGTGGCGGGGCTGGTGCCGGGTGTCGTGGTGCCGGAGAGCTGGATCGGGATGTTTCCGGCGGGGTGGCCGAGCCTGGCCCGTGCCTACGGTGCGGAGCGGTGGTGGGTGCCGCTGCTTCCGCTGGGGTTCGCGGCCGTGTTCATGCTGGCCGTCTACGCGTTGTCGGCGCGGCGGGATCTGGGCGCCGGTGTGCTGCGCGACCGCGCGGGGGGCGCCGGTCCGGTGCGGGGGCGGCTGGGCAGCCCGCTCGCGCTTGTGTGGCGGTTGCGTGGCGGGCAGGTGGCCGGCTGGTCGTTCGCTCTGGGTACGGCCGGCGCCGGCGTGGGCTGGGTGTCGGCCTCGTTCGAGCTGGCCACGTTGACCGGGCACACGCTGCTGGCGATCTTCACGTATGTCTTCTGCATGGTGGTGGCGTGCCTGACGGTGGCCGGGGCGCTTCGGCTGTACACGGAGGAGAGCCGTGGCCGTGCCGCGCCGCTGCTGGCCACGCCCACCACGCGGACGCGCTGGCTGGGCGGGCACACGGCGCTGTCCCTGGCCGCGCCGGTCGCGATGTTGCTGGCCGTGGGTGTCGGCACCGGTGCCGGGAACGCGCTGGGCGCCGGCGGTGTGGCGCCGATCCTCGCCCAGGTGGGCGCTGCCCTGGTCTTCGTGCCCGCCGCCTGGGCGATCGCGGGCGTCACGATCGCCGCCTACGGGCTGCGCCCGCGTGCTGCCGTTCCGGTCGGCTGGGCGGCGGTGGTGGTGTCGGGTGGTTGTGTGGCGCTGTGGGAGGCCGGGACGATCGGGGACACGGCGTTCCTGCTCACCCCGTTCGGCTACGTTCATCCGTCCGTTTCGTCGGGATTCGTGGCTCCGGTCGGGTTCGCGCTGGTCGCCGTGGTGTTCGTGGTCGTGGGCGGGGCCGGGTTCGCCCGTCGCGACCTGCTGGTGTGAGGCGGTTGGTCACTGGGACGTACCGCCGCAGGGCATGATCGATGGATGAGCGTTCCCGTGTTGATCATCAGTGGTCCGGTGGGTGTGGGCAAGACGTCGGTGGCGGGGGAGATCTTCGATCAGTTGCTCGCCCGGGACGTCTCGCACGCGGTCGTCGACCTGGACAACCTCGGACTGTGCTGGCCGTTCGGCGACGGCGACCCCTTCAACGACCGGATGGCCCTGCGCAACCTGGCCGCCGTCTGGCGGAACTATGCGGCGGCCGGGGTCGAGCGGCTGGTCGTGGCCCGGGTGGTGGAGTCGCGCGCCGAGCTGGACGGCTACCGCGCCGCCGTACCGGATGCCGAGATCGTGGTGTGCCGGCTCGCGGCCGGCGCGCCGACGTTGCGGAGCAGGGTCGCGCGGCGGGAGGCCGGGGCGGCGCGGGAGGCGTTGTCGCGCCGGGCGGTCGAACTCGCCGAGACGCTGGCCAGGAGTGATGCCGCCGACTTCGTGGTCACGACCGATGATCGTTCCGTTGCCGACATCGCCGAGGACGTCCTGCGCGGGGCGGGCTGGATCTGATCACCTCGTTGCCGGCCGCCGGGGCGCGGCCCGCCTTTCGCTACGATGACGCGGACCATGACGGGCGGCTGGTTCATGTCGCCGAAACGCGCGAGGAGTGCGGATGCAGCCGAATCCACCGCAGCCAGGGTTTCCTCAGTATGGTCAGCCGCCGATGGCGGGCGGGCCCGCGCCGTGGGGTGGCGGGCCGAGCCCCTGGGGGGCGCCGCCCAAGCCGAGAGCGAATGCCGTGGCGGCGGTGGCCGCCGGCATTCTGGCGCTGATCGCCGTCGGCATGCTCATCTGGTTCGCGCTCAACGACGCCCTCTACGGCATCAGGCACGATGACTGGTCCAGGCTGGTGGTGCAGAACGTGGTCGCCGGCCTCATCGGCGCCGGGGCCCTGCTGGTCGCGGCGGCGTTCACGTTCGCCCGCAGGATTCCCGGCGTGTGGACATTGTGCGGGCTCTGCGTGCTTTACGTCGTGGCGAACCTCGTGCTGGCGCCGCTCCTGCGTGGCACGCCCCTCGGTACTCAGTTCACGTTCCTCTTCGGTTTCGACAAGGTCAACGGCACCGCCGCGGGGCTGGCGACCATCTTCTGCGCCCTGACGGCGATCATGGCGGCGATCGCCGCCGGCGTGAGGTCGTACGGCCCGGCCGCCGCCGCGCCCCGCCGTTCTTGATCAGCCGCATTCCTGGAGATGCCGGCCGCCAAGCCAGGCGTCTTCCGGCCAGGTCGGGCTGTGGCTTCGGCGTTGCCGCTCAACCTCCGCTACGGCTCGCCCGTAGGGTGTGCCGGGGCTCGGGTGGTCCGGTGCACGTTCCCGTTCGCGGATTCAGGCCGAAGGGCCGGCCGGTGAGCGGTTGAGGATGACGTCGCCGGCGCGGGCGATGACCTCGGCGCGTGTCTGGCCGGGGTGGTCGGCGGCCAGGAAGTGGCTGCCGATGGCCGCGCAGAAGGCCAGCAGGGCGCGCGCCTCGACTTCCCGGGGGTCGGCGCAGAAGGTGCCGATGGCCTCGCGCAGGAGCCGCATGCGCTTGTTGTCCACGCGGCGCAGGCGCTCGGCGACGTCGTGGTCGCGGCGGGCCCAGTCGCGCACGGCCAGGTCGATGGGGAGCAGGCGGTCGGAGAAGGTGAGCCGCCCGGCCAGCTGGGCCTTGTCGGTGATTTCGCCGCCCTCCTGCTCGATGCGGTCGAGGACGTCGTCCGTGGCCTCCCGCTCCCAGGTGTCCAGCATCTCCGCCAGCAGGGCGCCGCGGCTGGCGAAGTAGCCGTAGAAACCGCCTCTGGTCACTCCCAGTGCCTTGGCCAGGACGTCCACCCGCACGGCGTCCACGCCGCCGGAGGCCAGCGCCCGCAGGCCCTGTTCGACCCATTTCTCGCGGGGTGTGCGCAATGTGCCCATCATGTGACCCACCTCACCGTCCGCATCGGTTGTGCAGGACTGTATAACCGGTCTAGCTTCGAGTTATACACCACTGTATAACCCTTTCGGAGGAGGCAGGGCCATGTCCAGCAGGCTCCCCGTCATCGAGCACACCTCGCGCCCGTGGCGCATCCACGCGCTCGCGCCTGACTACCGGGTGGAGGACGTGTGGTCGCTGCCGACCCCGGGCGGCGCGGATGACTTCCCCCGGCTGGTGGAACAGTTCACCGCCGGCCCCGGCAATCCGATCGTGCGTGCCCTGCTGGCGATCCGCCTGTGGCTCGGCGCGCCGTTCGGCCTCAACCCGCCCAGCGGCGGCGCCCGGGCGCCGTGGCGCGGCGAGCCGATCCCCGGCGACCTGCGCGACCGGCCGGGGCCGGACTTCGGCCCCTTCGCCTGCCTGTACATCACCGGCACCGAGTGGGCCGCCCACGCCACCGCCGGCGGCGTGGACGCGATCGCGCACCTGGGCTGGGTCGGCGACGGCTCCGGCGCCTACCGAGGCCGGTTCGCCACCCTGGTCAGACCGCACGGCCTGTTCGGACGGGCCTACATGGCGGGCATCGCCCCGATCCGCCACCAGGTGGTCTACCCGCTGATGATCCGCTCCATCGCGCGCGGATGGACCGGCGATCTCTCAAGGAGCACCCGGTGAACACCACACCCACCCGCGTCCCGTCCCGCGCCACAGCCGTGGGGGCATGGTCCGCGATCATCACCGGGACCGTGCACCTGCTGGGATCCCTTGTGCCGATCCCCTTCGACGGCGAGGCCGGCGCGCGCCGGGCTATGCGCGCCGCGGAGCCGGACCTCGGCCTGCAGACCAACTTCGAGCTGCTGTTCGACGCCATGAGCCAGGTGATGTCGATCATGTTCGTCGCCTTCGGCGTGATCACCCTCGCCGTCGTCAGGAACGCCGCCGGACTGCTGGCCACGAGCCGGCCGCTGAGGTGGTTCAACTTCGGTGTCGGCCTGGCCTGCCTGGCGGTCGTCGCCTACGCGCGCCTGCTCCCGCCGATCATCACCATGTCCATCGCCACCGCCGCCTTCGCGGTGGCCCTGCCCTCCAGGGCGAAAGCCATAACGCGGGCGTAGCGGGCTAACGCCGGTGTAGCGGCCGCGCCGCCGGAGCCGAAGGCCGCCGCCGCGGCCGGCCGAATCAGCCCCCGCCCGTCCCGGCCGAGGGCTGACCCGCGGAGCGGGGGCGACAGGCCGCCACCGGCCGTCGGCGGATATCGCGGCTCAGGCGGGGATGGCGCCGATCTGCCGTAGCTGCGCGTGCACGTCGGTGACCCCCCAGATCTCGGCGATCAGGCCGTCGGCGAAGCGGACGATGA
This sequence comes from Nonomuraea sp. NPDC059023, assembly GCF_042740095.1. NCBI lineage: Bacteria > Bacillati > Actinomycetota > Actinomycetes > Streptosporangiales > Streptosporangiaceae > Nonomuraea > Nonomuraea sp. NPDC059023. The sequence goes on from NZ_JBHYIO010000012.1 coordinate 88,994, forward strand.
AGATCTCCTGGTAGGTGACCGCGTTGCCGGTGGGCGCGACGCCCCGGTACTCGCCCAGGTGGGTCCCGGTGACGGTGTTGCGGTAGACGATCTTGTCGCCGTCGGCGACCACGTCCTCGACGGTGACCCGGATGTCGGGGAACGCGCGCAGCAGCATCGTCCACGCGTTCGTGATCACCTGCGCCGCGTTCGCGTCGGTCGGCACGGGCGTGTGGAAGCGCGCCTGCGGATGGACGACCTCACCGGCGGTCTTGGCGATGACCTCCAGGTCGCGGGAGTGGACGGCGTCGTTCAGGCGCTCGAAGATGACGGTGTTGGACATGCGGTTTCTCCTCGGGTTGTCGTCGTTCACACTCGGGCGACGAACGGGCCCGTGCCGGGGGGACGCCTCGGGTCAGAGCTGTTCGAGCCGCCCGGACAGGAAACGCCGCTCGGCGGTCGAGGTGGCCAGGCCGAGGGCGCGGCCGTACGCCTGCCTGGCCTCGGCGGTGCGGCCGAGACGTCGCAGCAGCTCACCGCGGGTGGAGTGGAAATAGAGGTAGTCGTCCAGGTTCAGGCGCTCGACGGCGCGCAGCGCGTCGGCGGGGTCGCCGGCCTGGGCGAGCGCCACGGCGCGGTTGAGCTCGACGACCGGCGAGCCGGTGAGCTCGGCCAGCCGCCCGTACAGGCCGGCGACCTGCGCCCAGTCGATGCGCCGGTGGGTCTGCAGCGAGGCGATCACGGCCTGGACCACGTACGGTCCGCGCCCGCCCAGCATGAGCGCCCGGTCGAGCACCGTCCGCCCCGCCGCGATCTGGCCGGTGTCCCACAGCGAGCGGTCCTGGTCGTCGAGCAGGACGAGGTCGTCGCCGGAGAAGCGGGCGCGCCGCCGCGCGTGGTGGAGCATCATCAGCGCCAGCAGGCCGTGCGCCTCCGGTTCCTCCGGCATGAGTACGGCCAGCACCCGCCCCAGCCGGATCGCCTCGGCGCCCAGGTCGACGCGGCCGCTGTAGCCCTCGTTGAAGATCAGGTAGAGGACGGCCAGGACGGCGCCGAGCCGCTCGGTCAGCAGGCCGGCGCCAGGCACGGCGAACGGGATGCCGGTCGCCTTGATCTTGGCCTTGGCGCGCGACAGCCGCCGCTTCATGGTCTCCTCGGGCACGAGGAAGGCGCGCGCGATCTCGGCCGTGCGCAGTCCGCCGAGCGTGCGCAGCGTGAGCGCCACCTGCGCCTCCGGCGGCAGCGCCGGATGGCAGCAGGTGAAGATCAGCTCAAGCCGCTCGTCCTTGATCACCGTCTCGTCCAGCTCGTCCATGACGACCTCCGGCACCGGCAGCAGGTGGATCTTCCCGGCCAGCGTGCGGTCCCTGCGGATCCGGTCGATCGCCCGGTTGCGCGCCGTCGTCACCAGCCACGCCCCCGGATTCGCCGGTACGCCCGACGTGGGCCAGCGCCGCGCGGCGATCGCGAAGGCCTCCTGGGCGGCGTCCTCGGCCCGGTCGAAGTCGCCGAGGTAGCCGACCAGCGAGGCCAGTACCCGGCCCCACTCGTCACGGAAGACGGCCTCCAGCGCGGTCAGCGCCGCACCACCGGCCTGACCTCGACCACGCCGCCGAGCCTGGCGGCCGGAATCCGGGCCGCCATCTCGACCGCCTCGTCCAGGTTGGCCGCCTCGACCAGGCAGAAGCCGCCGAGCACCTCCTTGGTGTCGGCGAACGGGCCGTCGGTCATCAGTGTCTTGCCCTCCGACACGCGTACAGTGGTGGCCGTCTCGACCGCCTGCAGCTGGGCGCCGCCGACGACGCGCGGGTCGTCGCCCAGCGCGAAGTACTCGGCGTACATGGCCTCGCGCTCGGCCTCCGACACCGTCTCCTCCAGGCCGGGCTCGGCATAGATCACCAGGGCGTATTGCATCGCGACCTCCAGATCGTCTCACCGTACCTGTGACGACGAACGGTCCGGCGCCGGGGGGACATCCGCTTCCATGAGAATGCGGCCGCGCGGGAAATCGAAGGTGATCGCGTACGGCTTGAAGAACCGGTGCGTGGGCAGCCCGCCGATGCGGAAGTCGAAGCCGTGCTCGAACCACGGGGGGAACGCGCCGGTCAGGCCGGACACGTCGCGGCCCGTGGCCGAGCCGAGCGTCACCTCGCGCACGGTCACCGGATGGAATCCCTCGCCCGCGGGGATCTCGATCCCGGCGGCGGTGAAGGTGGAGGGGGGCGCGGTGAACCCGATGTCGCCGCCGCCGGTGTCGACGAAGAACACCATCGGGTCCAGGTCGTTGACGGTGCCGCGGGAGAGCAGGTAGTGGTCGCCCACCCACCACAGAGGCGCGCTGTGCCGGGCGCGCACGGCCGCGCGCCGGTCCCGGCGCAGGACGAGCGCCTGGCCGGGGTAGTCGAGGGTGGGCAGGAACCGCGCCAGGACGCTCGTGCCGATCGCGCCCTGGGTGAGCCTGCCGTCGGGCGCGGTCAGCCGGATGGCGTCGGGGATCGTGTGAACCGGGACGTTGCCGATGGTGAGGCCGCCGGGCAGGGCGAGGGTGTCGACGCGGCCCTGGTGGGCCTGGTGCTCGCCGTACATGGTCCGGCCGGTGGTGTGGCCGTAGGTGGGGATGGCGAGGCGGTCGGCGTAGTCCTGGTTGAGGGCGAACAGGGCGCCGGTGTCGAGGAAGAACAGTTCGGGCGCGGCGCCGTTCACTGACACCTCGATCATGGGCAGCGGGTCGGCCGCCGCGAACGGCACCCTGACCGTCGCGGGACCGGAGATCGTGTACGGCCGCAGCCCCGCGAAGCTCCGCAACTGTGCCGCGGTCGCGGTGGGGCCGTCCTTGGTCACCGAGGGCAGCAGCGCGGCCAGTTCCGCGAACTGGTCGGCGCGCCACAGCGCGTCGGCCAGGTTGCCCAGCGCGCGCGTGTTTCCCGGGTCGAGGCGCAGCACCTGCTTGAGCAGGCGTTTCGCCAGAGGCAGGCGGCCGGTCATGAGCGTGATGTAGGCGTGCCGGGCGAGCGCGTGCACGTGGTCGGGGTCGCCGCCGAGGACCTTGCGGTAGAGCGCTCCGGCGGCGGCGAACTCGCCCGAGGCGAACAGCTCGTCCGCCCTGTCGAGGGTCTTCGGTGTGGCGGCCGCCGCCAGGCCGGCGACGACGGCGGACTTCAGGAGGGTACGGCGAGTGGTCATGACATCCTTCAAATACCGGTGAGTATCTGGATACCGATCAGTATTCGTATACTCTTGAGAATGTCAACAGCGGGGAAGGGATCGGTGCGGTGACAGATCGGCTCACCCGGCAGGAGCAGCGCGAGCGCAACCGGCTCAGGCTGCTGGAGGCCGCGGAGAAGGTGTTCGCGGACCGCGGCATCCAGGGCAGTTCCCTCGACGAGGTCGCCGCCGCGGCCGGTCTGACCAAGGGCGCCGTCTACTCCAACTTCGACGGCAAGGAGGATCTGCTGCTGGCGGTCATGCGCCACCGCCTGGGGCTGGAGGCGCGGGCGCAGGCCGAACACCTGCTCCACTCCGGGCGGGACGCCGGCGAGCTGGGGGAGGAGTACGGGCGCTACTGGGCCGAGCGGGCCCGCGGGGGCGAGCAGGACACGTTCGCGCAGATGACCGTCGAGCTCATGATCCATGCCACGCGTCATCCCGAGGTGCGCGCGGAGCTCGTCGCCCTGCTGTTCCCGCCCGGCGCTCCGGGCCGCCATCCGCTGGCGCCGGCGGGCAGCGGGCTGGGCGAACTGCCGTACGAGCAGGCGGACGCCGTCCTGAAATCTCTCGACATCGGGATGCGGCTGCTCACGCTCCTGGCCCCCGGGCACTGCCCGCCGGAACTGTTCGCGACGGCGCTGCGCCTGCTGACCGCGCCCTCAGGCGGGCGACCAGACCAGAGCCAGGAACGTCCGGCCCCCGCCGTCCGCCCCCGACAGGACTAAAACCCCCGCCACCTGCCCGTCCTCGTCCTCCACCAGCCGGCCCGTCCTGTCCAGGGTCGTGGTACGGCCCGCGAACACCCCCACCGCCTGCTGCCCCCGCGCCGGCCCGAGCGGATCGTCGTGCAGCAGCCTGGCGTGGAGCCGGCGCAGCTCGGCGCCCGGATCGGTGCCCAGCTCCTCGGCCAGGCGCCGCCGCAGCCGCTCGTACTGGGCCAGCGCCTCCGCCTGCCGTCCGCACCGATCGAGCACGACCAGCAGCCGCTCCCACAGCGACTCCCGCAGCGGATGCCGGGAGGCCAGGTCGAGCAGTTCCGCGACCAGCTCGCCGTGCCGCCCCCCGGCCAGGCGCAGGTCGATCCGCCGCTCCACCGCGCTCAGATACAGCTCCTGCAGGTACGGGGTCTGGCTCGCGCTCAGCCAGTCCGAGTCGATGCCCTCGAACGGCGGGCCCCGCCACAGCCGGTTCGCCTCCTCCACCAGCGCCGGCTCGGCGGCCGTGCCGCGCGAACGTGCCGCGTCGGCCAGCAGCCGGCGAAAGCGCAGCACGTCGACCCGCTCGGGGTCGGCCTGCAGCCGGTAGCCGTCGGGCATCGTGCGGATCGCCGCCCGGCCCACGACGCGGCGCAGCCGGGCGACGTAGGTCTGCACGCTGCGGCGCGCGTTGGCCGGCAGTTCCTCGCCCCATAACGCCAGGGCCAGGCGCTCGAAGGTGACGGTGTCACCGGCCGACACCGCCAGCGTGGCCAGCAATGTCCGCAGCCGGCCGGTGGTCAGCCTGATCGGGGTGGGGCCCAGCCGTACCTCCATCGGACCCAGGAGTGCGACGTCAAGACTCATATGTTCACTGTCGCGGGCGGCGGTGTGCCGCGCATCGGCCGCACGATGCGCGCGCGGCTACACCCGGCGGCACAGCCGGCCGCCCCGGGCGCTGCCACGCCGGGATGACCCGGCGGCGCCCGGCTGCCGCTGCGGGCGCACCGCCGCGGCGCCGATCAGCCCTGACCGGCGCGTTGCCCGAGTTCGGCGATCAGGGCGCGCTGGTCGGGGATCAGGGAGCGGGCCAGCGCGGTCGTGGGCACGTGCTCGCCTCGCGCGGCCACGGTCTCGGCCATCCGCACCCCGCTGCCCAGGTGCGTGGCCAGCAACGACGCCCACAGCGTGTCGAACTCGGCGCCGCTGCGGCGCTTCAGCTCGGTGATCTGGACGGGGGAGAGCATGCCGGGCATGGCGTGGCCGGCGGGCGGCGGGGCGGAGGGCACCGCCGTACCCCAGGAGCGCAGCCAGGAGGACATGAGCTCGATGTCGGCGCGCTCCTTCTTGATCAGCTCACGCGCGACCCGCCGGACGTAGGTGTCGCCGGACTTCTTCTCGGCCAGTTGCGCCACCTGGATGGTCTGCAGGTGGTGGGGGATCATCTGCTGGGAGAAGGCCAGGTCGGCGGGGTTGTATCCGGCGCCGGAGGCGATGGGCGCCCCCGCTGCCTGGCCGCAGCCGCAGGCCAGGGCGGCCAGGCACAGGGCGGCGATCGCGGTTCGCGTGGTGCGGGAGCCTGTCATGGTCGATCCCTTCGGGAGCACTCATGACCGGATACGCGGCTGCCGCCGGACAGGTTCGGTCTCAGGCGGCGCGCAACTGATTGAGCAGCCCGAGCCGGTCGATGACGGCGTGGCGTTCGCTGATGCGCTCGCCGGTGAAGCGGAAGAGCGCGAACGCCTCCATGGACACCTCCCGGCCGGTCGGGGGGACGCCGAGCAGTTCGCCGCTGTGGGTCGCGGTCATGCGCCAGCGCACGGCGACCTGGTCGCCCTCGCCGAGGATGTCGAGGATCTCGAACCTGGGCCCGGCGTGCGTGGCGTGCACCTCGCGGATGGCCTCCTTGAAGCCCCGGGGCCCGACGATGTGCTGGTGCTCGCCTTCGGTGGTGATGAAGTCGGGGGTGAACAGTTCGTCGGCGATGTCGACGTCGCCGAGCTCAAGGGCTTTGTACAGACGTCTGACGGTGTCCTTGCGCGCTTCAATGCTCACGAGGTCTCCTGTCGGATTTCTGAGTGATTACTCAATAAAGCTACTCTTTCCTGAGCGATTACTCAATAAATCGGGAGTGAAACGATGGCGGAATCCAGGCGCGGCCGGCCGTCCACCGGCGTGCGCGAGGCGGTGCTGAAGGCGACGGAGCAGGTTCTCGGCGAGGCGGGCCTGGCGCTGTCGACCAAGGAGATCGCCCGCCGGGCGGGTGTCGTGGAGTCGAGCGTCTTCTACCACTTCGGTAACCGCCTCGGCCTGCTGCAGGCCGTCATCAACCTGCACCTGCCGGTCTTCGCCGACGCCACGGTGGTGCTCGGCCGCCCTGACCGCAGCGGCGACCTGACGGCCGATCTGGCCGCGGTCATCGGCGGTCTGGAGCGGTTCTACCTGCGGATCATGCCGATTCTGGGCGCGCTGCAGTCCGACCGCCAGCTCCGCGAGCTGCTGGTCGAACGCGAGGCCGAGGTGGGCCCGCATCTCGCGCTGAAGCCGGTCGCCGAGCTGCTGCGGGCCGAGCAGCGGGCCGGGCGGATGCGCGCGTCACTGGACCCGGTGGCGGGCGCGCTGCTGTTGATCGGGGCCGGGCATCAGCGGGCGCTGCACCGGTACCTGCTGGGGGATCTGGCCGCCGGCCTGCTGCCTTCGGCCGAGTCGGTTGCCGGGGCGTTGCTCCCGGCGTTCCGGACGGAGTAGTCCTTACCCGATGGCGCACCGGATGAGGGTCTCGGCCGCGGCGCGGGCGTGCGCCGCCGTGCCGGGGTCGCGGGTGATCGCCGCCGTGGCCTGGGCGCCCTCGGCGAGCAGGGCCAGCTGCGGGGCGAGGTGGTCGGGGCCGCCCGCGTCGCGCACCAGGCCGGCGACGTGGCGCTGGAAGGACGTCTTCTGCTCGCGTACGGCCGCCGCGACCTTGGTGTTGCCGCCGCCCAGTTCGCCGAAGAAGTTGATGAAGGCGCAGCCGCGGAAGTCGTCCTCGCGAAACCACTCGGCCAGGAAGTCGAAGACGGCCAGCACCTTGTCGCGCGGCGTCGCGGCCGCCGCGACGGCCTTGGCCAGGCCGGTGTTCCACTGCTCCGTCCGGTGCCGGAGCACGGCCAGGACCAGGTCGTCCTTGGAGGGGTAGAGCGCGTAGATGCGCTTCAGCGACACGCCCGACGCGGTACGGACCGCGTCCATGCCGACGGCCTGGACTCCCTGGGCGTAGAACAGCCCGTCTGCGGTGGACACGACGCGGGCACGCGCCGCCTCCTCGTTGTTCATGAGAGCTCCCGGGTTGCGCAGAGAACGTACGTTCTCTACTGTAGTCCACAGAAGAGGAGAACGATCGTTCTCCGCCGAAGGGGAGGAAAGATCTCATGGGCCACATCAAGGTCGGAACGGAAAACAGCACCGCCATCGAGCTCTACTACGAGGACCAGGGAGCGGGTCAGCCGGTCGTGCTCATCCACGGCTACCCGCTGAACGGCCACAGCTGGGAGCTCCAGACCCGCGAACTCCTCGCCGCCGGCTACCGGGTCATCACCTACGACCGCCGCGGCTTCGGCCAGTCCAGCAAGGTGGGCGGCGGCTACGACTACGACACCTTCGCCGCCGACCTGAACACGCTGCTGGAGACCCTCGACCTGCGCGAGGTCATCCTCGTCGGCTTCTCCATGGGCACCGGCGAACTCGCCCGCTACGTCAAGAACCACGGCCACGAGCGCGTCGCCAAGCTCGCGTTCCTGGCGTCGCTGGAGCCGTTCCTCGTGGCGGCCGACGACAACCCCACCGGCGTGCCCCAGAAGGTCTTCGACGGCATCGCCGCCGCGGCCCGAGCCGACCGCTACGCCTGGTTCACCCAGTTCTACAAGGACTTCTACAACCTCGACGAGAACCTCGGCACCCGGATCAGCCAGGAGGCCGTCACCGCGAACTGGAACACCGCCACCACCTCCGCCCCGGTCGCCGCCTACGCGGTGGTCCCGGCCTGGATCGAGGACTTCCGCAAGGACGTCGAGGCGGTACGCGCGGCCGGCAAGCCGTCGCTGATCCTGCACGGGACCAAGGACAACATCCTGCCGATCGACGCCACCGGGCGCCCCTTCCACCAGGCGTTCCCCGAGGCGGAGTACGTCGAGGTCGAGGGCGCACCGCACGGCCTGCTGTGGACGCACGCCGCCGAGGTCAACAAGGCGCTGCTGGCCTTCGCCGGCAGGTGAGCGGTTCGTTCAAGACCGGGGCCTGACGCGGGATGAAGACTGCCCGGCATGACCGGACCAGCCTTCACTCCCGCCTTGGGCCGCTTGGCCCCCACCCGGCTCTACGACGCCGTCGCCGCGCTGACGCGCGAACGCCTGTGGCGCGGCCTGCTCGCGATGCACGCCGCGCCGCGGCCCGGTGACGTGATCGTCGACGTGGGCTGCGGCACCGGGTCACTGGCACTGCTGCTGAACCGGGTCGAGCCGCGGGCCCGCGTCATCGGCGTCGACCCCGACCCGGACGTGCTGGCGCTGGCCCGCCGCAAGGCCGCCGCCGCGGGCGCAGAACCGGAATGGCGCACCGGCATGGGCGACGCGCTCACCGAGATCGTCGAAGCGGGCTCGGCGAGCACGGCCGTCTCCAGCCTCGTGCTGCACCAGTGCCCGGTCGCGATGAAGCAGGCCGTACTCGCGTCGATGTTCGCGGTGCTGAGGCCGGGCGGGCGGCTGGTCATCGCCGACTACGGGCTGCAGCGCACGGCGCTGATGCGCACGGCCTTCCGGATCGTCCAGCTCGCCGACGGCCGGGCCGACACCCAGCCCAACGCCGACGGCATCCTGCCCGCGCTCATGACCGAAGCCGGGTTCTGCGCCGTGCGCGAGGCCGAGGTGGTCTCAACGATCACGGGCTCCATCTCCGTGTACGTCGCCCGCCGCGGCTGAGCGGCGCAGCAGGGGCGCCACGGCGGCCGGGGTGAGCCCCATCATCTCGCGCAGCCGCCGGGTGAAATGCGCCTGGTCGGCGAAGCCGCCCGTGATCGCCGCGTCGGCCGGCGACTGCCCGGCCCGCATCGCCTCGGCCGCCCGGCGCAGGCGCACCCAGATCCGCCAGCGTGACAGTGGCATGCCCAGCTCCCGTCGCGCCAGCGCCCGCAGCCGCTGCGGCGACAGCCCGACCTCGGCGGCCAGCGCGGGCATGGAGCCGGGAACACACGCCCCTCCCTCCGGACCGGCCGCCACCGGCAGCGCGCCCGGGGCGCCCGGCCATCCGTCCCATCCGCCCGCGACCGGCCTCGCGCCCGGGTTGCGTGTTCCTTCGTCCCGGCCGGCCGCGGCCGGGATCACGGCCGTGGCGGGTGTCATGCCGTGGTCGGACAGGGCGCGCATCGCCGCCACCAGGCGGGGGTCGAGCTTGCCGGACGGGTGCGCGCCGCCGCCGCGTACGTCCTGCTCGCGCAGGCCGCGCAGGTCGGCGGCGGCGGTGATCCCGGTGCCGCCGCGCGCCCGCAGCCGGTCGGCGAACGCGCAGTGCGGCTCGACGAAGAACGTGAGCAGGTTCTCCACCGCGAGGATCCGGTGCCCCACCATCGGCGGCACGACCAGCGCCGCGGCACGGTGGCGGGTCCGGGCGGCGTCCAGCATGGACACCTCCCCCTCGACGGCGATGGCGATCTGGAAGGCGGCGTGGCGATGCGCGGCGCTGTCGGACACCGGGCCCCGGTACAGCGCGTACCCCTCGTGGACGGCGAAGTACGGCGCCGCTTCGTCCCCGGACGTCACCCCGCCGATGCTGCCAGAAGCCATCGCCGGTGGCGTCAGGGGGTGGCGGAGGCGTAGGCCTGGGCGAGCTTCGTCCAGATCGTGCCGGCCACGTCCGAGGCGGCCATCCGGTTGGTCACGACCATCAGCGTCACGCCGCGGGTGCGGTCGGTGGCGCCCATCGAGGTGAATCCGCCGTACGCGCCCGCGTGCCCCTGCCAGGTGCGCCGGCCGACCTTCGTGCGTTCGGTGGCCATGCCGTAGGTGCCGTCGGCGGCCTGCGACTGGGGTGACGGTGTGGTCATCGTCTTGACGGTGGCGGGACGCAGGAGCCGCTCGTCGGCGAACAGGGCGTCGAGGAAGCGGGCGCCGCCGGTCGCGGTGCCGGCGAACATCCCGTCGCCGAACGGCAGGCCGTACAGGTCGGTGGGGATGCCCTTGGCGCCGTGGGCGGTGAAGAAGTCGGTCAGCGCGCCGCCGTCGCCGACGGTGTAGCCGTGGGCGAAGCGGGACAAAGCGCGCCCCGAGCGCTCGGCGGTGAGGGAGTCGCCGCTGGTGCCCGCCCCGCGCAGGAAGCGCCGCAGGTCGCGTTCGAGGGCTTCGCCGCCGCCGGAGGCCTTGCTCAGCACGTGGGCCAGGACGATGAACCCGGTGTTGGAGTACTCGTGCCGCTTGCCGGGGTTGACCGGCTTGCGGATGCCCGGCGCGAGCATGGCGAAGGTGTAGGGCCGGTTCGGGTCGTACTTCCTGCCGCCCTCGAACAGGGGAGCGGTCTTGGGATCGGCGTACATGTCCGGATAGCCGGCGGTGTGCGTGAGCAGCATCCGGAGCGTGACGACGTTCGAACCCGCCACCTTTTTCCCGACATAGGCGGAGATCGGGGTGTCCAGCGCCAGGACCTTCTTCTCGGTCAGGCGCAGGGCGTACGCGGCCAGGATGGTCTTGCCGAAGCTGCCCAGGCTGAACATGGTCGAGCCGGTGACCGGAGCGGACGGTTCGTTGATCGCCCGGCCGGACTTCGCCGACCAGATCACCTTCCCGTCGCGCATCGCGACCGCCTGGGCGCCGGGATCACCGACGCTCGCCGCCGCCTTGGCGAACGCCTTGTCCAGCGCGATCGTGAGCGGCACCTGGGCCGAGGCGGGCACGGTCAGCCCGCCCACGAGAAGGCCTAACGCCGGCACGAGTGTCCTGAAGATCATGGTGGTCCCTCCGTGTGTCGGTGGTCAGTGTCCATGCTTGTTCACGAACGCCGTGAGCGCGGCGAGATATCCGGGGACGTACAGGGACCGCGGCGCGGCGACGGCCGTGACCGCACCCCAGATGCTGTCGGGATTGTCCAGTTCGTGCTTGGCCGCGCTGTGGGAGCCGCCGCGCAGGACCTCGACGGTGAGCAGGTCGCGGGGGACGCCCGCGCGGTAGGCGGCCTCGGTCTCCTTGACGTCGACGTTGCGGTCGTGGTCGCCGAGCAGGACATAGGTGGGGACGCGTATCCCGGGAAGCTGATCGGTCACGTCGGCGCGGAAGTTGCGCAGCACGAACCGCCAGCGGTCCTTGCTCATCGGCGGGTCGTCCAGCCCGGAGGCGAGGTAGCGGTCGTAACCCACGCCGGCCTCCAGCAGGCGGATCTGGGCGGCGCGCCGCTTGAGCTCGGCGTCGAGCGTGCTCTGGCCGCGCAGTTCCGCCCGCAGGTTGTACTCGCCCTGCCGCAGCCAGTTCACCGCCGGACCCACGAGGATCATGAAGCGCACGTCGGTACGGTCACCGGCGACCTTCGGCAGCACCCAGCCGCCCTGGCTGATGCCCCAGAGCCCGAGCCGCCCCGGGTCGATCTCCGGCCGCTTCTTCGCCCAGTCCAGCGCGGCCTCCACCTCGGCGCCGCGATCGTCCATGCTCTGGTCGAGCCAGTTGCCCGGCGCGCCGCCGACGCCCGGCTTGTTCCAGGACAGCGACGCGTACCCGGCACGCGCGAACGCCTCCCAGAGCGGGCGGTAGAACCCGTCCCGGCTCGCGTCCGCCTCGCCGTCCCCGTGCGCGAAGACGACCAGCCCGTACGGCCCCTTTCCCTCCTCCGGCAGCGCGAGCACCGCCTTCAGCGGCTGCCTCGGCCCCGGAATGCTCACCTCCACCTCGCGCACGGCGAAGTCGTTCTGCACGACGATCCACACACCGGTCGCCGCGACCAGCGCGAGCACACAGAGCACCACCCACGTTCTAACCTTCATGTAACTATCGTAACCGATACGATCGGCTGTATTGCGAACGCTTCGCCATGTTCCCCGAATTGGGCGTGAAACACTCTGCCGAGTCCGGACACGTACGGGGGTGTAGGTGTCCAGGAAGAGAGAAGGCAGCGTGGCCCCCCGTGATCGCAAACGGCGTTTCGAGGAGATCTACGCTGCCCAATATCCCGATATTTTGGCTTACATCCGACGGCGCATGGACGGTCACGACGACGCCGCGGACGCCCTCGCCGAGACGTTCTCCATCGCCTGGCGCCGCCTCGACGACATCCCCGAGGGCCGAAGGGCCCGCCTGTGGCTGTACGGCGTCGCCCGCAAGGTCGTGGCCAACGGCCACCGGGCCGAGTCGCGGCGCAGCGACCTGGTCGAACGGCTCGGCCTGCACCTGGCCCAATGGGCGGAGGCGAGCGGCCCGGAGGAGGTCACCGACGTGCGGAAGGCCTTCTCGCGCCTGAGCCAGGAAGATCGCGAGGTGCTCTCGCTGGCCGGCTGGGAGGGACTGAGCTCGGCGGAGATCGCCACCGTCCTGGGCTGCTCGCGCGGCGCGGCCAGGATCCGCCTGCACCGCGCCCGCAAACGACTGGCCAGGGAACTCGAGGAGTCCGGGCTCGACCTGGCCCGCTACGGCTCGCGCGCGATCGCGCTGGCGAAAGGGGCGATGTGAATGAACGGCATCGATCGGCTGGTCGCCGGCATCGCGCCCGACCCCGGGCCCGGCGCGAGCCCGCTGGCCGCCGAACTGATGGAGGAGATCACCGCGCAGCCGGTCCCGCCGCGTCCCGCCTTCTCGTGGCGCCGCCGGTTCGTGGCGCCCGCCCTCGCCCTGATGACGGTCGTCCTGGCCGTCGGGCTGGGCCAGACGCCGGCCGCCGCCGCGCTCGACATCGACCGGGTGGGCGACCACTACGTCATCACGGTGAACGACCTGTTCGCCGATCCCCGTGTCTACGAGTCCGAGCTCAGGGCACGCGGCCTGCGCATCACGCTCAAGCTCGCGCCGACCTCGGCGAGCCTGGCGCGCAGCATCCTGGTGATCAACGACTCCGAGCGGCTGAGGGCCGGCCACCAGGTGCCCGGCAAGGGTCCCGTCACGACGATCGAGGCCCCCGGTCCGTGCGAACGGTTCGGTGGCTGCCCGACCGGCCTGAAAGTGCCGATTAATTACGATAAATCGGCGGAGATCATCCTGGGCCGGCGGGCGCAACCAGGTGAGAGGTACACCCTGCCACCCGGCATCGCCATGCCCGGAGAACCCCTGCATTGCGTGAACTATGTCAACAAGAGCGTCGCCGAGGTCACGGCGATGCTCCGCGCCCGCGACGTCGAACCCGAGTTCACCTCCTACGGCGCGCCCCGCTCCACGCCCGATGCGCCCGCGGGCTGGTACGTCCACGACGGCGTCATGAGCGCCGACGGCCGCGCGCTGCTGCTGACCGGCCCGCGCCCGCGCCCCGGCCCGCAGAAGGCCGTCTGCTCCTGACCTCTTCCCACTCCTGACGCCTCCAGGCTCCTGACGCCTCCAGGCCCCTGACCTTCCCTGCTTCTGACCCCTTCTGCTCCTGACCCCGTCCGGGACCGCGCATGCCGCCATGCGCGGATCCCGTCATGCCCTGATCCCGATCGGATGTCGCGTGCTCACACAAACCCGGGTGATCCCGGCGGCGCCGCCCCGCGCCCTGGCCGGCCACGGCGCCTTCGTCGTGCTCCTCACCCTGGCCGCCGCCCTGCGCGTGGTGACGATGCTCGGCTACCGGCCGGCCCGGCTCTACTGGTACGACTCCTTCACCTACCTCGACACCGCCGTTCACCTCGCGCCGTCGGCGTCCTTCCACCCGATCGGCTATCCGCTGTTCCTGCGGGCGCTGCTGCCGTTCCACAGCGTCGAACTGGTCGCCGCCGTCCAGCACGCCCTGGGCCTGAGCGTCGGCGTGATGATCTACGCCGTGCTGCGCCGCAGGTCGGTGCCCGGCTGGGCGGCCGTGCTCGCCACGGTGCCGGCGTTGCTCGACGCCTCGTTCCTGCGGCTCGAACACGCCGTCCTGTCGGACACCCAGTTCATCGTGCTGGTCGTGGCGGGGCTGAGCGTCCTGATGTGGTCACCGCGGCTGAGCACGCGCGCCGCCGTACTGGCGGGGCTGCTGTTCGCCCTGGCCGCGCTGACCCGCACGATCGCGCTGCCGTTGCTGCTGCTGGTCCTGATCGTGCTGGCGGTGCGGCGGGTGGGGTGGCGGCGGCCGGCGGCCCTGGCCCTGGCGGGCATCCTGCCCTTGATCGCGTACGCCGCCTGGTACGGCGCCCACCACGGCAGATTCGCGATCAGCGGAGCCGACGGCGTCGCATTGTGGGCCCGCACGATGACCTTCGCCGACTGCTCCGTCATCCAGCCACCCCCCGACCAGGCCAGGCTCTGCCCCAACGCGACCGTGCTGGACGCCGCCTCCGAATACGTCTGGGCCGAGCGAGCCTCCCTGAACCAGTTGCCCGGCGACCGCTTCTCCCACAACGACCTGGCCCGCGCGTTCGCCATCCGCGCGATCCTCGCCCAGCCCCTGGACTATCTGGGCGAGGTCGTCCGCGACACCTCCATCGCCTTCTCCTGGACCCCGATCGCCCACCCCGCCCGCACCACCCCGGCCTTCGGCTTCGCCCAGGGACATTGGCCGCTGCCGGAGCAGCCGCTGATCGACAAGGTGAGGAAGGAGTACGACTCCGGCATCCGCGGGCTGTCGTCGGCCGGGCCGTACGCCGGCTTCCTGGTCGTCTACCAGTACGGGGCCTATCTGCGCGGCCCGGTGCTGGCCGCGATCCTGCTGCTCGGCGCGGTGGCCGCGGTCCGCCGCCCGCGCGTGGCACTGCTGCCCTGGGCACTGGCGATGGGCCTGCTCGCCGGCCCGGTCGCCGTCCTCGACTTCGACCACCGCTACGTGCTGCCGGTGATCCCGATCGCCTGCCTCGCCGCCGCCCTCTGCCTGCCCTGGAGGCGCCGTTGAGCGGTGCGCGGGTCAGGCGGAGCGGGCCGCCGACCGTCTCACGTACGCCCCCGGCGTCTGGCCGAAGTGCCGGCGAAAGGCCAGGATGTAGCCGTTCGCGCTGGTGAAGCCCACCCTGGCGGCCACCGCGCCGACCAGGTGCCCGCGATCCAGCAACTCCAGGGACTGGTTGAGACGCAGCCGCGTGCGCCACTCGGAGAAGGCCAGGCCCGTCTCGGCCCTGAAGGCCCTGCGCAGGCTGGTCGAGCTGCTGTGCAGGCTGCGCGCCCACTCGGCGGCGGTGCGCGGGTCGCTGGGCGTACGGCTGAGCTGCTCGGCCACGGCCGAGGCCACGCGGCTGCTGGGCCGGGGGAGAGGCAGGCTGGCCCGATGTCCGGCAGACAGGGCGGCGAACACGTCCGCGTCGCCGGCCGGGGCCGATCTGCGCATCCGGCTGAGCAGCAGCCTGCGCTGCGGGTCGGTGACGTTCACGGTCGTGACCTCGGTGTGCGGCAGCCGGTACAGGTCCGTCTCGAAGGTCTCCACGACGATCAGCGAGTCGGGGCCGAACCTGGCGCTGTGCGGCACCCCCGCCGGGATCCACACGCCGACCGACGGCGACAACCGGTGCTCGCACCCGTGCGCGGTGACGGTGATCCGCCCGAGCGGGACGTACAGGAACTGGTGGAAGTCGTGCGCGTGCGTCGGATGGCCCCAGTCCGCGATGAACTCGTCGTCGGCCAGGACCTCCGGCGCGGCCACTGTCTCCGTCACGGTCGCACAACCTCCTCGTGGATGGGTGGCCCCTGAGTGTGAGCGGCCGCCCGCCGCGTTGGACCCGCCCAAGTAAGGTAAGGGTAACCTAATCTGCCGTTCGCCAGGTTAGGAGCCCAGGATGACCGATGACTGACACCCCGCAGCAGCCGAAGCCGGTGCTCACCCGTGGCGTGGCGGTCGCCCTGCTCGCCGTCCTCTGCCTGGCCGTCGTGACCGTCGCGGGCATCGCCCTCGGCGCCCGCGACATCTCGCCGATGGAGGTCGTCCGCGTCCTGGCCGACCCGGGCGGCGACAGCTACAACGGTCACGTCCTGTGGACCGAGCGCATCCCGCGCACGCTGCTCGGGCTCGCGGTCGGCGCCGCGCTCGGCGCCTCCGGCCTGATCATGCAGGCGCTCACCGCGAACCCGCTGGCCGACCCCGGCATCCTCGGCGTCGAGCAGGGCGCGGCCATGTTCGTGGTGCTGGGCATCCTGTTCTTCGACATCACCGGCGTGGGCGGCTCCTTCTGGGCCGCGCTGGCCGGGGCGGGGCTGGCCGCCGCGCTGGTCTACGCCGTCGGCACGCGCAGCGCCATCGGCAGCACCACCATCGGGCTCGTCCTGGCCGGGGTCGCGGTGGCCGCCGTCATGAGCTCGCTCATCACCCTGCTCGTCGTCCGCGACGAAGCCGTCTACGCCCACCTGCGGTTCTGGTCGGTGGGCCAGCTCACCGGCCGGGCCGAGATCCTCGACGAGATCGCGCCGTTCGTCCTCGCGGGCCTCGTGCTGGCGTTGCCGCTGGGCCGTACCCTCAACATGCTCAGCATGGGCGACGACGCGGCCGCCGCGCTCGGCGTCAAGGTCGGCAGGGCGCGGCTGGGCGGCGCGGCCGTGGCGGTGCTGCTCTGCGCCGCGGCCACCGCGGCGGTCGGCCCCGTGGCCTTCGTCGGCCTGGTCGGCGCGCACTGCGCCAGGATGCTCGTCGGCGCCGACCACCGCTGGTCGCTCCCGCTGTCCATGGCCTGCGGGGCCGTGGTGCTGCTCGGCGCCGACATCGCCGGGCGGCTCGTCCTGCGCAACGGGGAGATCCAGGTCGCGGTGATGACCGCGGTCGTCGGCACGCCGTTCTTCGTGTGGCTGGCCCGCCGCCGGAACCTGGTGCGCGTCTGATGAACCTGCTCGAAACCCGCGTGGGCGCGGGCTCCTCCGGCCGTGCCGCCGTGCTGTCCACGATCAGGCGCACGCGGCGGGGCCAGGTCAGGCGGCTGGCGGCCCTCGTCGTCCTGTGCTGCGCGCTGCTCGCCGCCCTGCTGACGGCGGCGATCTTCCTCGGCGGAGCCCGCCGGCTCGATCCGGCCGACATCCTGCCCGCCGCCTTCGGCCTGCGTACCGGCCTGGCCGACTACGTGGTCTTCCAGAACCGGCTGCCGAGGGCCCTGGCCGCGTCGTTGTCCGGCGCGCTGTTCGGCCTGTCGGGCGCCCTCTACCAGCGGCTCATCCGCAATCCGCTGGCCACGCCCGACATCGTGGGCATCTCGGCGGGCGGGGGCGCCGGCGCCACCACCGCGCTGGTCCTGGCGCCGTCCCTGCCCCTCGGCATCCCGCTGGCGGCGCTGTGCGGATCGTTCCTGCTGGTGGCCGCGATCCACGCCATCAGCTGGCGCCAGGGCGTGGATACCTACCGGCTGGTCCTGGTCGGCATCGGGCTCAGCGCCGTCTGCGTCGCGTACACCAACTACCTGCTCACCGCGGCCGACCAGCACAGCATCGCGATCGCGATGCGCTGGCTGGTCGGCAGCGTCAACGGCGTGAGCTGGGAGGGCG
Organism: Nonomuraea sp. NPDC059023; assembly: GCF_042740095.1. Classification (NCBI taxonomy): domain Bacteria; kingdom Bacillati; phylum Actinomycetota; class Actinomycetes; order Streptosporangiales; family Streptosporangiaceae; genus Nonomuraea; species Nonomuraea sp. NPDC059023. The sequence goes on from NZ_JBHYIO010000012.1 coordinate 106,437, forward strand.
TCGCCACCCTCGCCGTGGCGCTCGTCCTGTGCGCGCTGGGCGCCACGGCGCTCGACCGCCCGCTGAGCGGCATGGTCCTGGGCGACGACCTGGCCACCGGCCTCGGCGCCACCGTGCCCAGAACCCGCGTCGCCACCCTCCTGCTGGGCGCGGGCGCCGCCGCGCTGGCCACCAGCGTCGTCGGGCCGATCGGCTTCGTGGCGCTGATCAGTGGCCCGATCGCGGTCAGGCTGACCGGCGGGCGGCACACGCTCGCCCTCGCGCCGCTGGCCGGCGCGGTCATCGTGCTCGGCGCCGACCTGCTGGCCCAGCACGCGCCCGTCATCAGCCCCGTGCCCACGGGCGTGCTCACCGCGCTGCTCGGCGCGCCCTACTTCTTCTGGCTGATCCTTCGCCGCGGAACCGGAGCCACGTCATGACCTACCAGCTCGAAGCCCGCGCGATCAGCAGCGGCTACGGCACGTCGCTGATCATCAAGGAGCTGTCCGCCGGCATCGCCGCCGGTCGCATCACCGCCCTGGTCGGGCCGAACGCGTGCGGCAAGTCGACCCTGCTCAAGTCCATCGCCCGGCTGCTGCCGCTCGCCGCCGGCGCGGTCCTGCTCGACGGCGCCGACATCCACGCCACCCCGACCAGGGAGGTGGCCCGCAGGCTCGGCGTCCTGCCGCAGTCGCCCGTCGCGCCGGAGAGCATCACCGTCGGCGATCTCGTCTGGCGGGGCCGCCACCCCCACCGCCGCTTCGGCCGGCGCCGTACCGCGGCCGACGAGGCGGTCATCGCCGACGCCCTGCTGGCCACCGGCACCGCCGAGCTGATCGACAGGCCGGTCGACCAGCTCTCCGGCGGCCAGCGGCAGCGCGTCTGGATCGCGCTCGCGCTGGCCCAGGACACGCCGACGCTGCTGCTCGACGAACCGACCACCTACCTCGACATCGCCCACCAGATCGAGGTGATGGACCTGCTGGCCGAGCTCAACGAGCGCACCGGCAAGACCATCGTGCTCGTCTCCCACGACCTCAACCAGGCCGCCCTGTACGCCTCGACCATCGTCGCCATGCGCGACGGCCGGATCGTGCGCCAGGGCCCGCCCGAGCACGTGCTCACCGAGGAGACCGTCGCGGAGGTGTTCGGCCTGACCTGCGCGGTCGTGCCCCACCCCGTCGACGGGACGCCACAGATCTTCCCACTGTCAAGGAGAAACCGATGAAGAAGCTCCTCGCGGCGGCCGCGGCCGGCCTGGCCCTGGTCACCGCCTGCGCGGCACCGGACCGGCCCGCGGACAAGGCCGCCGTCCCAGGGCCGGCGGAGGGCGCGTACCCCGTGACGCTCACCAACGCCTGGGGCCAGGACACCATCGACAAGAAGCCGCTGCGTGTGGCTACCGTCTCAGACGGTGACACCAGCATCGCCCTGGCCCTCGGGCTGGTGCCGGTGATCACCCCCGACGTCGAGGACGGCGGGGCGATCTCCGAGTACAAGAAGCGGGCCATGGACAAGCTCGGCGTCACCAGCCTGAAGACCTACGACGACACCGACGGCACGGACTACGAGGCCATCGCCGCCGAGGCGCCGGACGTCATCCTCGGCGTCAACACCTGGGGGATGGACACCGACTACGCCAAGCTCGCGCCGATCGCGCCGGTGGTGACCTACGCCCAGAAGAAGGACGCCGACACCCTGCCGTGGCAGGAGCGGCTGAAGGTGGCGGCCAAGGCGCTGGGCATGAGCGCCGAGGCGGAGGCGGTGATCGGCGCCAACCGCAAGGTCATCGCGGACGCCGCCGCGGCCAACCCCGCCTTCCGCGGCAAGACCTACACCTACGTCGTCGTCCACCCCGAGCAGATCACGTTCATGTCCTACGCCGGCCAGGACCCGGGCATCTTCGAGGATCTCGGCCTGCGCAAGACCGCCAACGCCGCCGGCTACAGCGCCAACGACAACGGGGTCAGCCTGGAGAACCTCGACCAGCTCGACGCCGACGTCGTCCTGGTCACCTACCCGTTCGGCGACAAGGGCCTGCTCAGCGCGTCGGAGCTGGCGGGCAACAAGCTCTTCCAGTCGCTTGAGGCGGTCAAGAACAAGCACGTCGCGGTGGTGCCCGCCGAGAACACGCTCTCCTCGGCGATCGCCTACCCCGACGCGCTCAGTTCCTCCTGGGTGGTCGAGCAGCTCACCCCGATCCTGGCGAAGGCGGTCGCCGGAGGCTGACGCCCTGCCCGGGAGCGGTGACCAGGCCCGCGGGCATGGACAGCAGGCGGCGACCGCGCGCGATCGTGCCCGCCCGGTGGGCGATCACGATCAGGGTCCGGTCGCCGGCCGCGGCCGACAGCGCCCCCTCGATCATGGCGGCCGTCTCGTGGTCGACCTCGGCGGTCGCCTCGTCCAGGATCAGCACCGCGGGGTCGGCGAGGCAGGCCCTGACGATGGCCACCAGCTGCCGCTCCCCGGCCGACAGGCGCGAGCCGTGCGTGCCCACCCTCGTGTCCAGGCCGCCGGGCAGCGCCGCGACCCATCCGGCCAGCCCGAGCTCGCGCAGCGCCGCTTCGACACGGCGGCGGTCCGGGGGGACGGGCAGCATGGCCAGGTTCTCCGCGAGTGTGCCGTCCACCAGCAGGACGTCCTGCGGGACCAGCACGACGCGCGCCCGCACCCGGGCCGGATCCGCCGCGGCCAGATCGTGCCCGGCGAAGCGGACGGCACCGGTGTCCGGCGTGTACAGCCCGGCCATGAGCTTGCCCACGGTGGACTTGCCCGAGCCGGTCCGCCCTGCGATCACCAGGCGGTCCCCGCTCGCGACGGTCAGCGACAGGCCGGCGACGGCCGTGCGCGCGCCGCCGTAGGAGAAGCCGACGCCGGACAGGGTGAGCTCGCCCCGCGCGGGCAGGTCGCCGTCGTCCGTGCCGCCGCCGGTGGGAGCGCTCGCCTCGATCAGGTCGAGTACGCGCGCCAGCCGTACGTGAGCCTCCCGAGCCTCGCCGATCGAGGCGGCCAGATCCTCGAAGCGGTGGAAGATGTCCCGGGTGGCCAGGACGAACACGACGGCCACCCCGACGCTGAGCATGCCACGGCCGACCAGCCACGCGCTGAGGGCCAGCACCACCGCCACGCAGGCCGCCTGAAGCAGCGCGAGCCGGTTGAGCTCCAGCTCGGCGCGCACCTGCGCCGCCTGCGCGTCGAGCAGCCGGTCGTTGTCGGCGGCGAAGCGCGTCAGCCAGCGCGGCACGGCGCCGTTGACGCGCAGCTGCTCCTGGGCCGGTAGGGACTCGGCGAACCGCGCCGCGACCGTGGCCTGCGCCGCGGCGACCGCGCCGTACGCCACGCCGGCCCGGGCCTTGAACCGGCGCACGATCAGCACGGCCGGAGGCACGAACGTCACCAGCATCACCATGGTCAGCAACCACGAGTACGCCGCCAGCATCACCACGGTGAACACCAGGACCGCGGCGCCGGTGACGAGGTCGGGCAGCGTGGCGCCCACGAACGAGCCCAGCCCGTTGATCTCGCCGGTCACCCTGCGCAGCAGCTCGCCCCTGCGGTTGGCCTCGACGAAGCGCAGCGGAGCCGTGCCGAGCGCGGACACGGCCCGCTCGCGCAGCCCGGCGAGCGCGTGCTCACCCACCCTGACCAGCCAGTACCGCGACGACCACGCGAGCGCGCCTCCGGCCGCGACCAGGGCGAGCAGTATCCCCGACCACAGGGCCAGCGCGCCCGCCCGGCCGCCGCCGGCCGCGTCGATCACCCGGCCGATCGCCGCGGTCACCCCGACCGCCAGAGCGGCGCCGGTCAGGTTGAGCGCCACGACGGCGGCCAGCGCGAGCCGGTGCCCGCGCAGGAACGCCGCCGCACGGCGGAAGACGGCCCGCTGGTCCGGCAGGTCGGCGAGGATGGGCTGGTCAGGCACGGGTGGGCTCCGGCGTGAGCGTGCCGCCGGCGAGCGTGACCCGCCGGTCGGCGCGGGCGAGGACGGCCGGTGAGTGGCCGGCGAAGACGACCGCCTTGCCCGCCGTCGCGCGGCGGAGCCGGTCCAGCACGCGCGCCTCGGTGCCGGCGTCCAGGGCCGAGGTGACGTCGTCGAGCAGCAGCACGGGGCAGTCGCGCAGCAACGCCCTGGCCAGCACGATCAGCTGGCGCTGCCCGCCGGACAGGGCGCCGCCGCGTTCGCCCGCCTGCGTGTCCCAGCCGTCGGCGAGCCCGCTCAGCGCGAGGTCGAGCCCGGCCGCGAACGCGGCACGCTCGATCTCGTGATCGGGGTGGTCGCCGCTCAGCCGCAGGTTCTCCGCGATCGTGCCGTGCAGCAGCAGCGGCCCCTGCGGGACGAACCCGAGCGTGCGGTAGAGGTCGCCGGGGTCGCTGCCCCGCAGCGGGACCCCGCCGAACGAGGCCTCGCCCGTCGAGGGCACGAGCTGGGCGATGGCCCGCAGGAGCGTGCTCTTGCCCGACCCGGTCGCACCGGTGAGCACGACCCACTCGCCGGGCGCGGCGCTCAGCTCCAGCGGGCCGAGCACGGGCCCGCCCTCCCGTTCGACGCTCAGCCCGCTGACCCGCAGCAGCCCGGCGCGCGGCAGGGCGCTCCCGCCCTCCGGCACGCCGGGCAGCGCCAGGATCTCCTCGATCCGCCCGGCCGCGACGCGCGCCTCGGCCCGGTCGCCGAGCCTGGCGGTCATGACGGTGACCGCCAGCGACACCGTGCTCATCCACAACACGAACGTGGTCAGCTCGCCGACGGTGAGGCGTCCCTGCAGCGCCGCGTACCCGCCCGCGAACAGCCCGGCCACGACCGCCAGCCGGGGCACGACGAAGACCGCGGCCTCCCAGGCGGAGCCGACCGAGGCCAGGCGCATCGTGTGGCGGCTGACCTCGGCGCTGTGGCGGTGATGGCGCTCGACCATGAGCCGGTCGGCGCCCACGCCGCGCAGGGGGAGCAGGGCCGTCAGCAGGTGCTCGGCCACCGTCGCGCGCCCGCTGTGCGCCAGCGCCAGCTCCTCCGCGCGCCGGTCGAACAACGGCGGGAAGACCCGGTTGACCGCCAGCAGCAGCGGCACGGTCAGCGCGGCGACCAGGAGCAGCAGCGGGTCGAGACCCGCCATCGCCGGGACCAGCACCAGCCCGGTGGCGCCGATCACCACCCACGTGGTGAGCCCGTGCACCCAGACCTGCACGGTGTCGACGTCACGCGTGGCCCGGGTGCTCAGGTCACCGAACCCGCCGGCGTCGCGCCGCATCGTCTCGGTGTCGACCGCCAGGATCGCCCGCAGCAGCCGGGTACGCAGCCACGCCCCCGCCCGGACGTCGGCCAGCGTGGCCCATTTCTGCCAGCCCCGCATGCCCGCGTACTCGGCGGCGGCCACCACGACGAAGGCCCCGGCGTAACCGGCGGCGGCGGGCACCGAACCGGCCCGCACGCCCAGATCCACCGCCCGCCCGAGCAGCCACGGCAGGGCCAGGAACGCGAGCTGCCTGACCACCGCCGCGGCCACCGCGCGCAGCAGGTCCGCCCTCACCCGCATCAGGCACTGCCGCAGCAGCAGCCGTCCTCGCCGATTCGTCACGGCCGAAACCGTAGGTTCCGCACCCGCCCGCGGCTCCAAGGCAGAGCGCACGCCGTCGAAGCCGCGGCCCGATCGTGCGCGGCAGTGGCACGGCCTGGACACCTGGTTGGATCGCGGCCCAGCCGCCCGCCCTAGCCTGGCGGAGTCGCCACGAGGAAGGAGCAGTGCGGATGCCCACCCGCAACCCCCGTACGGTCGTCACGTTCCCCATCGTGCTGAGGGAACTGACCGTCCTGCGCGTCACGGATGTCACCCCGGGGATGCGGCGCGTCACGCTCGGCGGCGCACAGCTGCGCGCCTTCCACCGCGACGGATTCGACCTGCCGCCGCTGCGCTCGGAGGGCTTCGACGACCACGTCAAGTTCTTCTTCGCCGCCGCCGACGGGGACCGTCCCGTCCTGCCCCGCCAGAACATCAGCAGCCTCGACTGGCCGGAGGGCGAACGCCCCATCGCCAAGGACTACACCCCGCGCCGCTACGACCCCGACGCCGGGGAGATCGACTTCGATTTCGTCCGGCACGGCGCCGGGCCCGCGGCATCCTGGGCCGAACAGGCCACGCCAGGACAGACCGTCTGGATCGCCGGGCCGAAGATGTCCCACCACCACCCCGAGGGCGCCGACTGGATCCTGATCGCCGGCGACGAGACCGCGCTGCCCGCGATCGGCCGGTGGCTGGCCGAGATGCCGGAAGGCGTCAAGGCCAAGGTCTTCATCGAGATCGGCGACGACACGCACCGCCAGGACCTGCCGACCCGGGCCGCCGCCGACATCACGTGGCTCTCGCGCCAGGGCGCTCCGGCGGGCACGACGGACCTGCTGGAGCGGGCGGTCAGGCAGATGGACTGGCTGCCGGGCACCGTCTTCGCGTGGGCGGCGGGCGAGGCGGTCACCCTCAAGGGACTGCGCCGCCACCTCGCCGCCGAGCGCCGGGTGCCGCGCGAGCAGACCCACATCACCGGCTACTGGCGGCTGAGCAAGGCTCCGCACGCCGTACCGGAGGAGGACGACGGCGCGCACGAACGGCTGCACCAGCTCACCGACCTGGCGCCCGGCTTCGCCATCAGGGCGGCGGTCACGCTCGGCCTGGTCGAGCTGGTCCACTCCGGCGTGTGCGAGCTCGCCGGCCTGGCCGAGCGCACCTCGACGGACCCCGCCGCGCTCAGCGCGCTGATGGACTACCTGGTCTCGATCGAGGTGTTCGCCGCCGGGCCGGGCGGCCGGTACCGGCTCACGCCCGTCAGCGAGGAACTCGTCGAGGACGACCACTCCGCCGAGGAGTACCACCTCGGCGGCGCGCGGGCCGCGCTCGACCTGTCGCTGTCCGGGCTGGTGCGGACGCTGCGCACCGGCCGGGCCGGGTACCGGACCGAGGCGGGCGAGCCGCTGGCGGCGGCGATGCCGTCCGACGCGCGCCTGGGCGGCTCGGCGCGCGAAGCCGTCGAGGAGAGCGCCCGCTGGGTCGCGCCCGGCGTGCTCGGCGCCTACGACTGGGCCGCGGTGAAGTCGCTCACGGCGGGCGGCAACGGCGCGGCGACCATCGTGAACGCCCTGGTCAAGGCCGACCCGGGGCTGCGCGTGCGGATCGCGGCGATGCCGTCGGCGCTCGGCGTGCTGCGTGAGCGGATCCTCGACGCCGACGTGCTGGAGCGGGTGGAGCTGGTCCCCGCGGTGGATCCCGTGCCGCCCGGCGGGGACGACACCGTCCTGCTGGCGCACGCGCTGACCTGGCTGTCCGACGAGGACGCCGGACTCGTGCTCGCCGAGAGCGCGAGGAGGCTGCCCGCGGGCGGGACGCTGGTCCTGGTGGAGGAGTTCAGGCCGGAGGGTCTCGACGATCCCGACGTGGTGCTGCACGACCTGCGGCTGCGGTGCGCCTTCGGCTCCGGCCTGCGTACGGCCGGCCGTATCGGGGAGCTCGCCGAGCGGGCGGGACTGCGCGTGCGGACGGCCCGCGACATCGGGTGGGATCATCGGATGTGGGTCATGGACGCTTCGGCGGAGGATCGGTGAAGGCGGACGGCGTGGTCCTCGTGCACGGCGGGATGCACGGGTCGTGGTGCTGGTCGCGGGTGCTGCCCCGGCTGGAGTTACCCGCCGTGGCCGTCGACCTGCCCCGCGACGCCGGCCTGGACGGGTGGGCGGACACCGTCGCCGATGCCGCGTCCGGCATGCGGGCGGCCGTCGTCGTCGCCCACTCGCTGGCGGGCATCGTGGCGCTCCACGCGCTGGCCCGCGCCGGGGACCGGATCCGCGGGGCCATGTTCGTCGCCGCCGTCGTCCCGCGCGACGGCCAGTCCTACTTCGGCACGCTCCCGGCGCCCCTGAACCGCCTGCGCGACCTGCTCGGCGTCGGCAGCCGCGGCGACATCGTGATGCCCGCACCCCTCGCCCGCCTGCTGCTCTGCCACGACCTGCCGCCCGACGACACCCGGACGCTGGTGGGCAACCTCACGCCCGAACCGGTCGCCGTCCTGAACACGCCGGTACGGCACCGCCTCCCCGACGGCGTCCGCCTCGCCTACGTGCACACCACCCGGGACCGGGCCCTCTCGCGCCGCGCCCAGGAGCGCTACGCGGCCCGCCTCCACCCGGCGGCAGACCGGCTGTACCTGGACTGCGGCCACAGCGCCTTCTTCAGCCGCCCGCACGAACTCGCCGCCCTGGTCAACACGTGGTGCGCCGGCTGACCCTGCCTCACGCCGGGCGGATGCGGATGACCGCGGCCCCGCCGGTGACGCCGACGACCTCCAGGCTCATCTTGTTGACGACGGTCGTGTCGCCCGCCCCGCAGGTCAGGCCCCAGAAGGCGGCGGAGTTCCCCGTCGGGCCGGTGACGGTGGCCGAGCACCCGCCGTCGCTGGAGAACTTCGACCCGATCATCGGCGCGACGAACGAGACCATCTCGTCCTCGATCCCGGTCACCTTGAGCGAGCTGAGCCCGAACCGCTTGGGCAGCGGAACCCTGGCCGAGCCGTTCACCCGGACCTCGCAGGTGCCGTCGGCGCACGCGCGGGTCTTCGTACCGTCCTTGGGACCCGAAGGTGACGGCGTGGGGGTGGCGGTGGGGGAGGACGTGGGGGTGGCGGCTGAGGGGGAGGTCGCGGGGGCGGACGGCGCGGCGCGCTCCGGGGCGGCCGGTGAGCACGCCGCCACCACGGCGAGCACAGCAGCGGACAGCATTGCGCGGGTGACCCGCGAGCCAGGCATGCCAGCATTCAACACCAAGCGCTGACCACGAGAGCGGCCCTTTCGTCAAGAGTGCCCGGCGATCACGCGCCCGCCGTGGCACGCGCGCTCTGGCAAGGCCGCCAACTCAGGGCCGCCAACTCAGGGTCGCCCAGCCTGAGCGTCAGGCGGTTCCTCCTCGCGGTCGTGGAGCCGGGCGCTGATGACCGCGCCGATCTCGGCGAGCGGTCCCGGCCGGGTCAGGTCCTTGGGATCGCAGGCCACGTCGTGCGCGTCGATGACGCCGGTGACGTGCGGGCGCCACGCTCCGGCCGGCCGGCGGTCGTGGAGGGTGTCCGCGGTGGCCCGGAAGTACAGGGCGTCGCCCTGGTACACCCTCGTGTCGTGGGCGCGTACCAGCCGGTCGGTGTTGAGATGGACGTCCCTGAGCTCGGCCAAGGCGCCCGCGGGCAGACCGGCCAGCGGGCTGCCCTCCCCGCGCAGGATCTCCGCCACCCGCTCCAGCGTGAGCGCGGCGCCGGGGGCGTGGCCGTCCATGGCCAGCAGCGCCTCCAGCGCCTCCGCCTCGTCAGGGGGCGGCAGCTCGCGCAGCGCCTCGGCGGGCCGGGCGTCGAGGATCGCCAGCAGCCGTACGTCGGCGAGCAGCACGGCCAGTTCCTGGGCGATGACGCCGCCGGTGGACCAGCCGAGCAGATGGTACGGGCCGTCGGGCTGGACCGACCGGATCTGGGCGGCGTAGTCGGCGGCCAGCTCCGTCAGCGAGGCGGGCGGCGGGTGGCGGCGGGCCTGCAGGGCGTAGACCGGGCGGTCCGGCAGGTGCTTGATCAGCCCGCCGTAACACCAGCCGAGCCCACCGGCCGGGTGCACGGCGAACAGCGGCGGCCGCGAGCCCGCCTGGCGCAGGGGCAGCAGCACGCCGAGCGGGTCCGCGCGGGTGCCGCCGTCGATCAGGCTCAGCAGGGCCGCCGGCGTCTGCGCGGCGAACAACGCGCCGACCGGGAGCGTGGTCCCGAGCACCTGGCCGATGCGGTCGATCAGGCGCACCGCGGCCAGCGAATGCCCGCCCAGCTCGAAGAAGCCGTCGTCGACGCCGGCCCGCGGCAGCCCCAGCACCTCGGCGAACAGCTCACACAGCATCGCCACCCGAGGACCGTAGGGCGCGCGTGCCGGTGCGGCCTCCGTGCCGGGATCGAACGGCGCGCGGGTCAGCGCGATCGCCGCGCCAGGACCGTGCGGTGCGCGCGCCGTTGTTCCGGCCCGGCCGAGTTCCCGGTGTCCGGTGTGGACGAGGGTGCCGTCGCGCCGCCAGGTGGCCAGGCCGCCGGTGCGGTACATGCGTGAGCCGGGCGGGCCGAACGGGTCGGCGACGAACCGCTCGGCGGTCAGGCCGGGCCGTCCCAGGTAGCCGCGGGCCAGGGCGGGGCCCGCCGCGTACACCTCGCCCGTCACGCCCGGCGGGACCGGCTGCAGCCGCTCGTCGAGCACGTAGACGCGCGGGTCGCGGCCGTCCTCACGCGGCCCGCCGTCGTCGCGCGGCCCGCCGGTGACGTGCGGACGGCCGGTGACGTGTGGACGGCCGGTGACGTGCGCGCTCGTCTCGGTGAGGCCGCGCACGGTGACCGTCAGGGGTCCGTCCGGCCGCCAGTCGCGCACGCGCGTGGCGTCCAGGACCGCACCGTTCAGGATCACGTAGCGGAGCGGCAGCTCGCGGCCGTCGTCGTCGGCCATGAGCCGGTCGAAGGCGGAAGGGGTCAGGTTGAGCACCGTCACCTTCTCCCGCCGCAGCAGGGCGAGCAGCTGGAGCGGCGAGCGGCCGACCGGGTGCGGCACCACGACGAGGCGGCCGCCGGACAGCAGCGCCCCCCACAGCTCCCGGGGCGAAAGGCCGGAGGACGCCCACACGTCGCGGCGGGTGAACCCGAGCGAGGCCCCGGTGTCCGTCAGCAGCCGCAGCACGTTGCGGTGCGTGACGAGCAGCCCGGCCGGGCCGGAGGAGTACGTCACGTACGCGGGATGCTCGGGCCGCAGCGCACGTTCCGGGTTGTGGCCGAGCCAGTCGCCCAGGTCCTCCAGCCAGCTCTCGTCCACCACGCAGACCGGGCCGGCGTCGGCGAGCACGGCGTCGACGCGCTCGCGGGAGTCGGACGGGTCGAGCGGCAGGCACGCCGCCCCCGCCTTCAGCACCGCGAGGATCGCCACCACCAGGTCGGGCCCGCGCGGCAGGTCCACCGCGACGACCGCCTCGGGCCGCGCGCCGTGCGCGATCAGCTTGTGCGCGAGCTGGTTGGCGCGGGTGTTGAGCCTGCGGTAGGTGAGCGCGCCGACGGCCTTCGCCTGCGGGGTACGCCGCGCCAGCGCCTCGAACCGGCCGGGAACCGTGTCCCCGGTGACGGAGACGGGCTCCGGGTCGGCGCCGCCGGTCAGCCAGGCGCGTTCGGCGGCGTCGAGCAGGTCGAGGCGGCCGATCGGCAGGTCCGGCTCGGTCACCGCCTGACCCAGCAGGCCGGTGAAGCGCGTGGCGAGGGACCGGGCGCTGTCACGGTCGAACAGGTCGGTGCTGTACTCCAGGAAGCCGTTGCCGCCGGTGTCCAGCCGCAGGGTCAGGTCGAACGCGGCCGTGCCGGTGTGCACCACGCGGGCCTCCGCGGCCTCCCGCACCACCAGCATCACCTGGAACAGCGGGTGCCGGTCGCGGGCGCGGACCGGGTTCAGCGCCTCGACCAGCCGGTCGAAGGGCAGTTCCGGGTGGTCGAAGGCGGCCAGGTCGGCCTCGCGTACCCGATGCAGCAGCTCGGCGAAGGTGGGGTCGCCCGAGGTGTCCGCGCGCAGTACGAGCAGGTTGGCGAACGAGCCGACCGCCCCGCTCAGCGCGCCGTCGTGGCGTCCGGCGACCGGTGTGCCGGTGGGGATGTCGGTGCCGGCTCCCAGCCTGGTCAGCAGGGCGGCGAGCGCGGCGTGCAGCACCATGAACGGCGTGGCGTGGCTGCGGCGGGCCAGGTCCAGGGCGCCGGTCCAGACCTCCGGCGCGATCGCGATCGGCACGGTGTCGCCCGCGCCGGTGGGAACGGCGGGCCGCGGCCGGTCCGTGGGCAGGTCGAGCCGCTCGGGCAGGCCCGCGAGTGCCTTCGTCCAGTGCTCGCGGCCCGGTTCGCCGAGATCGAGCTGCCACAGCGTGTAGTCGGCGTACTGCACCGGCAGGGGCTCGAACCCGGGACTGTGCCCGGCGGCGCGCGCGGCGTAGGCGGTCTGGACGTCGCGCACCAGCGGGCCCGCCGACCAGCTGTCACCCGCGATGTGGTGCAGGACCAGCATGAGGATGTGCTCGCGGGCGCCCAGCCGCAGCAGGTGCGCGCGGAAGGGCGGCTCGCGGGTCAGGTCGAAGGCGCGGCGGGCGATGGTGCGCATCGCCGTCTCCGGCATGTCCGGCTGCCACATGGGCAATGCCACCGGCGCCGGCAGCCGGATCTCCTGGTACGGCACGCCGTCCCGGTCGGGGAAGACCGTGCGCAGGATCTCGTGCCTGGCCGCCACGTCGGCCAGCGCCGTGGCCAGGGCCTCGCGGTCCATCGGCCCGCTGAGCCGTACCGCGATGGGGAGGTTGCAGGCGGGCCCGCCCCCGTCGGCGCGGTGCAGGAACCACAGCCGCGACTGCGCGGAGGACAGCGGCATCGGCTGCGGCCTGGGCCGGCGCCGCAACGGGGGCCGCGCGGCGCGGTCGGCCGGCAGCCGGGCGGCCAGCTCGGCGGGCGTGGGGCCGGAGAAGACCTCCCTGACCGGCAGCCGCACGCCGAAGCTCTCCCGGATGCGCCCGGCCAGCCGCCCCGCGAGCAACGAGTGGCCGCCCAGGTCGAAGAAGCTGTCGCGCGGCCCGGCCGCGACGCCCAGCACCTCGGTGAACAGCTCGCACAGGGCCCGTTCCGCGGCCGAGCAGGCGTCAGTGTCCCGCCCGGCGGCGGCGACGGGCGGGGGCAGGGCGGCGCGCTCCAGCTTGCCGCCGGGCGTGCGGGGCAGCGTGGCCAGCGGCACGATCGCCGCGGGCGTGAGCGCGGCGGGCAGGTTTTGCGCGGCGTGCTCGCGCACGAGAAGAGGGTCGGCGGCGGACGTCACGTAGCCGATCAGCCGGTCGCCGTGCACGGCCACCGCGGCCGCGCCGACGTCCGGATGGCTTTCCAGCACGGCTTCGATCTCGCCCGGCTCGATGCGCAGCCCGCGCAGCTTGATCTGCTCGTCGCCGCGGCCGAGCAGTTCCAGATGGCCTTCGGCGTCCCAGCGGGCCAGGTCGCCGGTGCGGTAGAGGCGCTCGCCGCCCGGCGCGGCCACGAACCGTTCCGCGGTGAGCGCCGGCCGGTTGAGGTAGCCGCGGGCCAGACCGGCGCCGGACAGGTACAGCTCGCCGACGACTCCGGGCGGCGCGGGCAGCAGGGCGCCGTCGAGGACGTGGACGCCGGTTCCCGCGGTGGGTCCCTCCCGGCCGTCGCCGAACCAGGTGTAGGCGTCGACGGTCGCCTCGGTCGGCCCGTAGTGGTTGACCGCCCGCGTACGCTCGCGCAGGGCGCGCCAGATCGGCTCCGGCACGGCCTCGCCGCCGACCACGGTGACACGCGGCGGATCGGCCAGCAGCTCGGGCAGTTCCTTCAGGTGCGACGGGGTAACGTCGAGGCAGCCGATGGCGTTCTCGCGCACGTACGCGGTCAGCGCGGCGCCGTCGCCGTGGACGTCCTCGCCGATCAGGTGGAGCTCGTGGCCCAGCACCATCCACAGCAGCGGGTCGAGGGCGGCGTCGAAGGAGAACGACGCGGTGTGCGCGACGCGCAGCCGTTCCCCGCCCGGGATCAGGCGCTCGCGGTGGCCGGCCAGGAGCGTGGCCAGGCCGCCGTGGGTGGCGACGACGCCTTTGGGCTTGCCCGTGGAGCCGGAGGTGTAGATGACGTAGGCGGCGTCGCCGGGGTGCGGTTCGGCCATGCGGGTGCGCGGGGTCTCGCCCTCCTGCGCCCAGCCGGGGGTGATCACGATCGAGGGGGCCGCGTCGGTGAGCATGAGGCGCCGCCGTTCGGCGGGGTAGGCGGGGTCGACCGGCAGGAACGCGGCCCCGCAGCGCAGCACCGCCAGCAGTGCCACGACCAGTTCGGCCGAGCGGGGGAGGGCCAGGGCGACGATCTGGCCGGGTCCGGCTCCTTCGAGCACGAGCTGGCCGGCCATGTGGTCCACCCTGGCGCCGAGTTCGGCGAAGGTCAGCTTCTCGTCCCTGGTGACCAGGGCGAGGTCGTGCGGCGCGAGCCGTACCCGCTCCTGGAAGGCGGCGACGACGGACGGCGGCGCGGCGGGCGGGCGGCGCGGCGCGGGCAGGGCGGCGCGGTCCTCGTCGGTCAGCAGGTCCAGGCGGCCCAGGGGGGTGCCGGCGGGCACGTCGGCGAGTGCGCCGAGGAAGCGGGCGAGGCGGCGGGTGTGCGCGGCCAGGGACTCGGGGGTGTAACGGGCGGCGTTGCCGTCGAGGTCCAGGATCAGCTGGTCGCCGTCGAAGCTCAGCGTGATGGCGACGTCGTCCACCGGTCCGGCGGCGAGGTTGGTGACGGTGCCGGAGGATCCGGCGAACTTCACCTCGGTGGGGAACGGCTTGATGTTGAGCATCGGGCCGGACAGCGGGTGCCGGGTCCCGGCCAGCCCGAGGTCACGGCGCAGGTCCTCGCCGCGGTAGCGGCAGTGCGCGCGCGCCTCGGCGATCCGCCGCGCCGCCTGCTCCACGAGCGAGCCCAGGGTACGGCCCTGCCGCACGTCCAGCCGCAGCGGCAGCACGTTGACCGCCAGGCAGGGCACCCGCAGCCCGGCGCCGGAGCGGTTCATCAGCGGCAGCCCGATCACCACGTCGGTGGTCCCGGTGACCCTGCCGACGTAGCAGGCGACCCCGGCGGCGGCCACGTCCGCCCAGGTCGCGCGGGCCTGCCGGGCCAGGGCGTCCCAGTGCCGCGCGGGGGGCAGGGCTTCGCGGCAGCGGATGACCTCGTGGGCCGGGGTCGGCGGCTCGCGGGTGAGCCCGACCGGGTCCGGGCGGCCGGCGAGCCGTTCCAGCCAGTAGGCCCGGTCGGCGGCGAACTGCCGGGACCGGCGGTAGTCCCGCTCCTGGGCCAGCACGGGCGCGAGGGTGCCGAACGGGCTGGGCCCCGGCGCGAGCGCGTCGGTGAGCGCCGAGTAGATCTCCGCCACCCGGGCGACCAGGAGCGAGAGCGCGTAGGCGTCGATGAGGATGTGGTGGGCCCGCAGGTACCAGACCGTGTGCTCGTCGGACAGGCGCAGCAGCGCGTGGTGGTGCAGGGTCCCGGTGACCACGTCGACGGGGGCGCGGGTGCCGGCGCGCATCCACTCCTGCGCCGCCGCCTCCGGGTCGGGCTCGCCGCGCAGGTCGAGCAGGACCAGGCGGCCGCTGACGGAGTCCCAGTCGGGTACGTACTGGGCCGGCTCCTCGGTGAAGCGCAGCCGCAGCGGCTCGGCCTCGGCCAGGCACCGCCGCAGCGCCCGCTCGAAGCGGGCGGCGTCCAGCGGCCCGTGGATGTCGATCCGGTCGGCGGCGTTGTAGAGGGGGTTGCCGGGGTCCAGGCGCTGGGCGAACCAGATGCCCGCCTGAGCCCCGGTCAGGGGCATGGTCATGCCAGCAGCTCCGCCCAGGCCGTCAGCGTCGGGCGCTCGACCAGGTCGGGGAAGGACACCTCCGCGCCCTCTGCCCGCCACCGCTCGGCCAGGGTCATCAGCCGGATGGAGTCCATGCCGGCCGCGAGGAGGTCGTCGTCGGGGCCGATCTCCTCCGGCTCGACGTAGAGCAGTTCGGCGACCTGCGCGCGCAGCCGCCGGGCCGTCTCAGACACCGGCCACCTCCCTGCTGAGGGCACGGCTGATCTGCGCGGTCGTCGCGGTGACCGCGCAGCGCTCGGCGGCGTAGCGCAGCGCCATCTCGTGGTGCTCCAAGGAGAAGTCGGCCACCGCGTCGGCCACGACGAAGGGCTGCACGTCCCGCATGAAGGCCTCGCACGCCGTCATCAGCACGCCGATGTGGGCGTAGACGCCGCAAATGATCAGTTGGTCGCGCCCCTTGTCCTTCGTCAGCCCGGCCAGGTCGGTGCGCTGGTAGGCGCTGTACCTCCACTTGGTGATCACCACGCCGTCGCCGCGCGGCGCGAGCCCGGCCACGATCTCGGCCTCACGGGGGTCGGCGCCGACGCCCTCACCCCAGAAGTCGCGCAGCAGGCCGCGGTCCTCGGTGTTCTGCGCGCCCGGCTGCGCCGAGTAGACGATCGGCACGCCCAGGTCCGAGCATCGCGCGCGCAGCGCCAGGACGTTGGCCATCAGTTCGATCAACGGAGACTGGCCGGGGGTGAAGGCGTCGAGGAAGTAGTTCTGCATGTCGTGGATGAGCAAGACGGCCCTGCGCGGGTCGGGGCGCCAGGCGACGCGGTTGGCGGGTACCTGACTGGGCATCGGATAGGGGGCGATCTCGGGAATGGCCATGATCGTCAGGTCCTCTCGCGGAGATGTCGCTTGCTCACCTTGCCCACGGCCGTGCTGGGGAAGGCGTCGACGTATTCGAACACGTCGGGGATCTTGAAGGTGGCGATGCCGCGCTCGCGCAGGAACGTGCGCAGCTCGGCCTTGGGCGGGGGCGGGCCGGCGCAGATGACGTAGGCGCAGGCGCGTTCGCCGAGGTAGGGGTCGGGCAGGCCCACCACGCTCACGTCGTGGACCGACGGATGGGCCAGCAGGTGGTTCTCCACCTCCTCGGCGGCGATCTTCTCACCGCCGCGGTTGATCTGGTCCTTGGCGCGGCCCTCGACCACCAGGTCGCCGGTGGGCGTGAGCCGTACCAGATCGCCCGTGCGGTAGAAGCCGTCGCCGGTGAAGGCGCGCGCGTTGTGCTCGTCGGCGCGCCAGTAGCCGCGGATCGTGTACGGCCCGCGGGTGAGCAGTTGCCCGTCGTCCTCCACCACGACCTCGTCGGCGGGGGACAGGGGGCGGCCCTGCGTGGAGACGATGACGTCCTCGGGGTCGTCGAGCCGCGTGTAGTTGACCAGTCCCTCGGCCATGCCGAACACCTGCTGGAGGGTGCAGCCGAGCTCCGGGCGCACCCGCCTGGCCACCTCCTCGCTGAACTTGGCGCCGCCCACCTGCAGGACCTCCAGGCTGGACAGGTCGTGCGCGGTGTCGGCGGCGGCGCGCAGCCACAGCAGCGCCAGCGGCGGCACCAGCGCGGCGATCGTGACCCGTTCGGCTTCGATCAGCGGGAAGCAGGTGCTCGGGCTGGGGTCGGGCGCCAGGACGGAGGCGGCGCCGGCGCTCAGCGCCCCGAACACGCCCGGCGAGCTCATCGGGAAGTTGTGCGCGGCGGGCAGCGCGCACAGGTAGACGCTGTCCCCGCTCAGCCCGCACAGGCGCGCGCTGGCGCGGAAGCTGTAGATGTAGTCGTCGTGGGTGCGCGGGATCAGCTTGGGCAGTCCCGTGCTGCCGCCCGACAGTTGCAGGAACGCCACCTCGCCCGGATCGCGGCCGGGCAGTTCCACCGGCTCGGCCTCGGGGAGCTCGTCCAGGGTGATCGACGGCGTGCCCGGGGCGTACGCGCGGTGGGCCTCGTCCGGGCAGATGTAGGCCACGGCCTCGGTGAAGCCGCAGAAGTGGGAGATCTCCGCCGAGCGGTGGCCGGGCAGCGCGAAGACCGGCCACGCCCCGAGCCGGTAGAGGGCGAAGCAGACCTGATGGAACTGCGGCACGTTCGGCAGCTGCACCACGACCCGGTCGCCCGGCCCGATGCCCCGCGCGCGCAGCCCGGCGGCCAGGCGGTCGGCGCGCTCGTCCAGCTCGCGAAAGCTCCATCGGGCCGGCGGCGCGATCAGCGCGGTCCGCTCCCCGTGGCGTCCGGCCAGCTCGCGCAGCAGGTCGCCGAAGCTGATGCCGCTCCAGTAGCCCGCGGACCGGTAGCGGGCCGCCTCCTCCTCAGTCCAGTGCATCGGTGCCCGCCCCCAGCGCGTCCAGGACCGTGCGGAACTTGCTCGTGGTCTCGGCCAGCTCCCGTTCCGGGACGGATCCGGCGACGATGCCGGCGCCCGCGAACAGCCGTACCGTGTGCTCGTGCACCTCGCAGCAGCGGATGGCGACCGCCCACTCGCCGTCGCCCGCGGCGTCGCACCATCCGGCCAGGCCGCTGTAGAAGCCGCGCTCGACCGCCTCCAGCTCGCCGATCACCCGGCGGGCCGCGGCCTGCGGGGTGCCGCACACGGCCGGGGTCGGGTGCAGCGCCGCGGCCAGCGTCAGCACCGACGTCGCCGGGTCGCGCAGGGTACCGGTGATCTTGGTGGACAGGTGCCACATCGTCGCGGTGGAGGTGAGCTGCGGCGTCTTCGGCACCTCCAGGCTGTCGCAGTATCGGCTCAGCCGTTCGGTGACGGCCTCGACGACCAGGCGGTGCTCGTGCAGGTCCTTGGCCGACTCCAGTAGCGCGGCGGCCCGGCGGGAGTCCTCCGCGGGGTCGGCGCTGCGCTCGGCCGAGCCCGCCAGCGGGTTGCTGAGGACCTGCCTGCCGTGGCGGGCGACGAGCAGTTCGGGGCTGGCTCCGGCCAGGGTGCTCCCGCCGGGCAGCGGTGTGGCGAAGGAGTAGCCGTGGCCCAGCAGGGGGCGCAGCAGGTGCCGCAGGCTGATCGGCTCGTCGGAGCGCAGTTCCAGGGTGCGGGCCAGGACGACCTTGTCCAGGTTTCCCGCCTCCAGCTCGGCCAGGGCCAGCCGTACCGCCCGCAGGTACGCGGCGGGTGCCGGGGTCTGCCTTCTCCACCAGCGCCCGCTGGGCACCGGCGGGGCGGCGGCCGGCAGCGGCGCCGACCAGGCCGACTCGGTGGGGATGAGCAGGTGCGCGGTCCCGTCGAAGGAGATCGCCCCGGCGGCCGGCCCGCCGGACCGACCCAGTAACGCGGGCAGCCGGTCGGCGAGGGTGGCCAGCTCGCCGCCGGCGATCGTGGATCTGCCCCGCGTGAGCAGCGTCCCCCGCGGGGAGGCGAACAGCACCGACCGGGTGCGCTCGTATCCCGCAAGCGGGTCCGCGGCGGTGGTCAGACTTTCCATCGAGTTCCAATCACTCAGGAGCGCAGGGTGGCGCCGCCGTCGACGAGAAGGTCGTGCAGGGTGATGTGCCGTGAACGCGCGGAGACCAGGAAGAGCACGGCCTCGGCGACGTCACGCGGTTCGGCCACGCGGCCGAGGGGGATGCCGGTGCGGAAGGTGGCCAGGTCTCCCGCGACGGGATCGCCCCCGTGGAGCGCGCGCAGCATGGCCGTGTCGGTGGAGCCGGGCGAGACGATGTTGCAGCGGATGCCGTGCCCGGCCAGCTCCAGCCCCAGGCATTGGGTGAACGCCCGCGCGGCCGCCTTGGACGCGGCGTAGGCGGCCATGCCGACGCGGGGGATCGTGGCGGCGTTGGAGCCCACGGTGACGATCGATCCCCGCCGCCGGGGGATCATGCGGCGGGCGACGGCCCGGCAGGTGTGGAAGACGCCGTCGGCGTTGACGGCGAACGTCTGCCGCCAGCGCTCGTCGTCGGTGTCCTGCGCGCGAGCAGGATGTAGCACTCCGGCCACGTTGACCAGGATGTCGATGGGGCCGAGCTCGTGCTCCACCCGGTCGACCAGGGTGTCCACCGCGCGCGGGTCCCGTACGTCCAGCCGGTACGGCGTGCCGTCGAGGTCGGCGGCGGCCACCGTGGCGCCCGCCTGGGTGAGTGTGCCGGCGACGGCGGCGCCGATGCCCCTGCCCGCGCCGGTGACCAGAGCAACGGAGTCCCCGATGCCATCCAATCCTGAAGCCCCTCGTAGGTCAGAATGAAGTTAGGTAAGGCTAACCTAATTTGTACGTTTGCCGGACATCTGTCAAGACTGTCCGGGTCTTCAGTGGCCACCGCCCGGCCCATGCGGATCCATGGCCGCCACCTGCTTCGGCAGCACCACGAACGGGCGCATCATCTTGTGGTCCTCGTGCTCGTAGATGTGGCAGTGGTGCATGAAGCGCCCGACCGAGCCCGTGAACCGGCCCACCGTCGTGATCATCTCGCGGAAGCCGACCGCGATCACGTCCTTCCAGCCGCGTTCCTCCGGCCGCAGCGGCTCGGCCTCGAGGATCTTGATCGGCTTCTCCGTGCCGCCGCCCAGCCGGGTGGAGCCGCTGGTCGTGAAGTACTTGAATCCGGACGCGTCCAACCGCAGCCGCTCCTGCGCCTGGAAGGAGAATCCGTGGGCGTGCATGGGATGCGGCACCCCGCTGCCCTCCAGCGACACGAACCGCCAGGTCTCCCAGTCGCCGTCGGCCACGTGGAAGGCGACCGGGTCCGGATAGTCCCTGGACAGCCTGCGGTAGGTGGTGACCTGCCCCTTCGCGTCCTCGAACTGGACGATCCCGTCGGCGGGCAGCGGTCCCGGCGGCGCGTCGACGCGTTCCATCTCCCACATCTCCGCGTTGATGGGGAAGGCCGGGGTGATGAGCACGAGCCGCTCCTTGTGCTGGGGCAGGGCCGCGGGGTCGACCTGCTCGAAGCTCGCGCTGATCTTGGGAGGCAGCGTGAACCGCGGCGGGAGCCGGTCCTTGCCCACCCGGAAGTTGATCACCTCGGGCACCGGCGAGGCGATGAACGAGGCGTCCACCCACCGCAGCGACCGGCCCTCCAGCCCGGTGAAGTCGACCAGGACGTCGGCCCGCTCGGCCGGCGTGACCAGCACCCAGTCCTCGATCGGCACGGGCGCGGGCAGCAGCCCGGCGTCGCTGCCGATCTGGAACACCCTGCCCGGCACCGGCTGGCCGTCCTGGTCCACCAGGCGCAGCAGGTAGGGACGGATGCTGGAGGCGTTGACGATCCTGAAGCGGTACCACGCCGGTTTGACCTCCGCGTAGGGCCAGACGGTGCCGTTGACCAGCGTGTAGGGGCCGGTGAAGGAGCGTACGACGGTCTCGGTCTGCTGCGGGTACTCCGTGATCTTGTGCAGCAGGCGGCCGTTCACCTTGCCGTCGGCATCGGTGTCGAAGTTGCGGTCGCACAGCACGAGCGGGATCTCGTACGGGCCGGAGGGCAGGCCCAGGTCGCGTTCCTCGTCGTCGCGGATCAGGTACAGGCCCGCGGTCAGCCCGGTCATGGTGTTGAACCGGGTGATGTGCATGGCGTGGTCGTGGTACCAGAGGGTGGCCGAGCGCTGGTCGTTGGTGTACTCGGCGAGCTGGGCGGCGCCGGGCGGGACCGCGTTCTCGGCCCAGCCGTCGTTGCCGCCGCCGGTGTGCGCGCCGTGCAGGTGCACCACGGCCCAGGGCGGCAGGGCGGCCACGTCGGCCCTGGGCGTCGCGCCGCTCCTGCCCGGCAGGTCCCAGACGGGCACCGGGCCCGGCGCCGCGCGGAGTTGAACGGCGGTGACCGGGTAGGCGCCGCTCAGGGCGTTGGCCCAGGTGACGCGGAGCCGTTCGCCGCGGTGTACCTCGATGGTCGGGCCGGGGAAGTGGCCGTCGTAGGCCCACAGCGTGGTGGGCGGCAGGTCCGCGTGCAGGCGGGCGGTCACGGCGCGCATGGTGACCGTCAGCGTGGACAGGCCGCGCTCGCGCCGCACCCTGGCGCGGGGCGGGATGCGCAGGCGGTCGCGGTAAGGGCGTAACTGGAGCACGTCGCCGGTGGCGGCGGCCGTCCGGACGAACACCGTCGCGGCGCCCGGTTCGCGGGTCACGGCCTCGAAGGCGGGAGCGTGCGTGGCGTGGGCGCGGAGGGGCGCGGCCGCGGAGCTCGGGCTGAGGACGGCGTGCAGGCTGTACCCGCCGGCCACGCCGAGGGTGGTGGCGCCGGCGAGCAGGCTGCGCCGGGAGATCGAGGGTTGGTCCGACATCGGGCGGCTCCCGGGAAAGGGGTAGAGATCCGAGCCACGAAGTTAGGTTAGGCAAACCTAATAAACAAGACTCTTCAAGGCTTGAAATGCGGACGGAACCACCTATGATCACGCGCCCGTCCGGGGGCGGATGTTCTCCTCGGAGGCCCTTGTCAGAGAACTTAGGTTAGCCTAACCTAAGTTTGCTTCGTCCCGTCCGGGACGGTCAGGGGACCTTTCAGGAGGCGGACCACCCGCGATGGCAGCAGATTCCACACCGGCGTCCTACGCACAGCGAGCCCTCTGGTTCCTCCACCGCTGGAACGGCCCTTCGGCGACCTACAACATGCCCTTCGCGCTGCGCCTGAACGGCATGCCCGACGAGCTCGCGCTCCGCCGGGCGCTGGCCGACGTGGTGGCCAGGCACGACATCCTGCGCACGGTGATCGCCGCCGCCGGCGACGAGCCGTGCCAGCGCGTGGAGGCGGGGTGGCGGGGCGACCTCGTGGTCGTGGACGTCGCGGAGCCGGAGGTGGGGGAGCGGGTGCGCGCGGCGGTGGCGCGGCCGTACGACCTGGAGAAGGAGCCGCCCTGGGGGGTGTGGCTGTTCCGGGTGGACGGCGGGGCGCCGGTGCTGCTGTTCGTGCTGCACCACGTGCTGGCCGACCAGTGGTCGTTCCAGGTGCTGGCCAGGGACCTGCACGTGGCCTACCGCGCGCGCCGGGCCGGGGGAGCGCCGTGGTGGGCGGCGCGGGCCGCGCAGTACGGCGAGTACGCGCGGTGGCAGCGCGAGCGGCTGGGGGACAAGCGCGATGCCGGGTCGCTGACCGCCCGGGAGATCGCGCACTGGCGGCAGGCACTCGACGGCCTGCCCGAGCACATCCCCCTGCCCGCCGACCGCTCCGGCACCGGCGACGAGGGCGCGGACGTGGCGTTCGCCCTTCCGCCCGCCACCGCCGCGGCGCTGCGTACCCTGGCCAGGCAGAGCAAGGCCAGCCCGTTCATGGTGCTGCAGGCCGCCGTCGCCGCGCTGCTGCACCGGCTCGGCGCGGGCGACGACATCCCGCTGGGCGTCGCCGTCTCCGGCCGCGACGAGCCGCGCTGGGACGACCTCATCGGCCTGCTCGTCAACTCCACGGTCCTGCGCGCCGACCTGTCCGGCCGGCCCACACTGCGCGAGCTCCTCGCCCGCGTGCGCGAGCGCGGGCTGCGCGCCTACGGTCACCACGTCATCCCGTTCGACCGCCTCGTGGACGGCCTCAACCCGGCCCGCTCACCCGGTCACAACCCGTTGTTCCAGGTCATGACCGTGTACGAGAAGGCCGACGGGCGCCGGTTACCGCTGGACGACCTCCTCGGCCAGGTCATCCCCGTCCCCGCCGAGACCGCCAAGTTCGACCTCACCTTCGCCTTCGTCGACCACGCCGGAGACGGGCCGCTGCAGGGGCCGCTGCAGGGGGTGCTGGAGGGGGTGCTGGAGGGGGTGCTGAACGTCGCCACCGCCCGCTTCAGCCCCGCCGCCGCCCGGACCCTCGCCGACCGGCTCGTCCGCCTCATCGAGGCCGCCGTCGCCGACCCCGACCTCCCTCTCCACCGCGTCGACCTCCTTTCCCCGGCCGAACACCGCGACCAGCTCGCCCTCGCGCAGGGCCCGCCGCACCGGGTCGCGGAGCCGGAGACCTGGGTGACCCGCCGCTTCGCCGAGCGGGCCGCCGCCCATCCGGAGCGGATCGCCGTGGGGCACCTGACCTACGGAGAGCTCGACCGCCTCTCCGGCGTCCTGGCCGCAAGGCTGGCCGAACGGGGCGCCGG
Source organism: Nonomuraea sp. NPDC059023 (assembly GCF_042740095.1). NCBI lineage: Bacteria > Bacillati > Actinomycetota > Actinomycetes > Streptosporangiales > Streptosporangiaceae > Nonomuraea > Nonomuraea sp. NPDC059023. The sequence goes on from NZ_JBHYIO010000012.1 coordinate 129,843, forward strand.
ACCCGAGAGCGTCGTGGCGCTTCCGCTCCCGGCGGGGGCGTGGGGCCTGGTCGGCGTCCTGGCCACGCTGAAGGCCGGCGCCGCGTTCCTGCCGCTCCATCCCGACCATCCGCCCGCCAGGAACGCCGCCATCATCGCCGACGCCGGGGCCCGCCTCGCGGTGACGGCCGCCGGATCGCCGCCCCTGCCCGCGGGTGTCGAAGCCGTGCGAGCGGACCGCCTGGACAGCGACGCGTCCGGAGCGCCCGCACAAGCGGACCGCGTGGACAGCGAGGCGTCCGGCGGGCCCGCACCTGCGGACCATCTCGGCCGCGACGTGTCCGGCGGGCCCGCACGGGCGCTGCCCCACCCCGGCCAGGCCGCCTACGTGATCTACACCTCCGGATCCACCGGCCGGCCCAAGGGGGTCGTGGTCGGCCGGGCCGCGCTGGCCGCGTACCTGTCGTGGGCGGGTGAGCGCTACCCGGGTCTGGCCGGGACGGCGCTGCTGTCGGGCCCGCTCACCTCCGACCTCAACATCACCAGCGCCCTCGGGCCGCTGACGGCGGGCGGGCGGGTGGTCGCCGGTGAGTTCGCCGAGCCGGTCGAGGGGCTGACCTTCGCCAAGTGCACCCCCAGCCACCTCGCCCTGCTGGACGGCGCCCGTGGCGACGCCCTGGGCGGACCGCACACGCTCGTGGTCGGCGGCGAGGCGCTGACCGGCGCCCACCTGCGGGACTGGCACGCGGGCCGCAGCGAGCCCGGCGCCCGGACCGCCGTGAACGAGTACGGCCCCACCGAGGCCACCGTGGGCTGTATCGTCCACGAGCTCACCGGCGCCGGCGAGCTTCCTGCCGGGACGGTGCCCATCGGCGTCCCCGCCCCCGGCTGCGCCGCCCATGTGCTGGACGACGCGCTGCGGCCGGTGCCGCCGGGCGTGACGGGCGAGCTGTACCTCGGCGGCGACCAGCTCGCCCGCGGCTACCTCGGCCACCCCGGCCTGACCGCCTCCCGCTTCGTCGCCAGTCCCTTCGCCCCCGGCGAGCGCCTCTACCGCTCCGGCGACCTGGCCCGCCGCCGCGGCGACGGCCTGCTGGAGTACCTGGGCCGGGCCGACGACCAGCTCAAGATCCTCGGCAACCGCATCGAGCCGGGCGAGGTGGAAGCCGCGCTCACCACCCACGAGGACGTCGTCCAGGCCGCGGTGGCCGCCCACGGCGCCCGCGCCCGCCTCATCGCCTACGTGGTGTCCCGCTCGGCCGCCCTGGACCCCGAGGAGGTACGCGCCCACGCCGCCCGCCTCCTGCCCCAGGCCATGGTGCCCGCGCACGTCGTGGTGCTGGACGCCCTGCCGCTCACCCGCGCCGGCAAGCTCGACCGCACCGCCCTCCCCGCGCCGCAACCGCGAGCCCCGGCGGCGGGCCACGGAACCGCGGCGGAACAGCGGTTGTGCCGCCTGTTCCGCGAGGTGCTCGACCTGGAGCGGGCAGGCCCCGACGACGGCTTCTTCGCGCTCGGCGGCGACAGCATCGCGGCCATCCGCCTCGTCGGCCGCGCGCGGGCGGCGGGCCTGCGCTTCACGGCCCGGGACGTCTTCGTCCACCAGAGCCCCCGCGCCCTCCTGAAAGCCACCACGAACGAGCCCCCGCCCCGCGAACCGGGCTCCGGCGAGGTGCCGATCACCCCGATCCTGGCCGAACTGCTCGCCAGAGGCGGCCCGTTGACCGGCTACACACAAGCCCGAGTCGTGAACCTGCCCGCCGGCATCACCCCCGCCGTCCTCACCGCCGCCGTCCAGGCCGTGCTCGACACCCACGACGCCCTGCGCTCACGCCTGCTGCCCCCCGGCGGCACCGGCGGCTGGCGGCACGTGATCAGGGAACCCGGCGCGGTCCGTGCCGCGGACGTCCTGGTCTCCGAAACCGACGAACAGCGAGTCTCGGCAGGCTTGGACCCGGTGACGGCCGAGGTGGCCGCCTTCGCGCGGCTGGACTCCCGCAGGTTGCTGATCGCCGTCCACCACCTGGCCGTGGACGCGGTCTCGTGGCCGGTCCTCCTGCAGGACCTCGCCACCGCCTGCGACCAGGGTGTACGCGGCGAGCCGATCAGCCTGCCCGAGCCGGGCACGACGCTACGCGCCTGGGCGGGCCACCTCCACGACCTGGCCGCGGCCGGTGAGCCCGGCCTCGCCTATTGGCGCGACCTGGCCCGGGACGCGGGCGCCCCGCTCGGCGGGCGGCCGCTCGACCCCGCCCGCGACACCGTCGGCAGCACCCGATCCCTGCTCACCACCGCACCCTTCACCGCCCCGGGCGCCGACGCCCAGGCGACGTTGCTGCTCGCCCTGGCCCGAGCCGTACCCCGCTGGCACACCGGCGGCGAGCCGCCGCTCCTGATCGAGGTCGAGGGGCACGGACGGGAGGAGTCGCTGCTGCCCGGCGCCGACCTCTCCCGCACGGTCGGCTGGCTGACCAGCCAATACCCGGTCAGCCTCCGCCTCGGCCCGCACGACGAGATGCGAGAGCGCCTGTCACCCGAGCGCGGCGTCGAATACGGCCTCCTGCGCCACCTCAACCCCCGCACGGAACAGGTCCTCGCGTCCCTGCCACGGGCGCAGATCGGCTTCAACTACTGGGGCCGCGTCCACGACCGGGCGGAAGGCTGGCAGTCGGTTGAGCAGGACGAAGTCGTCCGCGGCCACGCCGACCCCGCGCTGCCCCTCCCGCACTGCCTGGAGATCAACGCCGTGCTCCGCGAAGGCCCCACCCTGCACGTGCAATGGACCTGGGCGCAGGAGCTTCTCACCGAGGCCGAGGTGAGCCGCCTGGCCGGCCTCTGGCACGAGGAGCTGAGCGGAGCGGCCGGCCCGCTCATCGACGACCTCGATCCGGCCGAACTGGACCGGCTCCAGCGCGAGTGGAGGCACGCATGACCGCCCTGGAGGACGTTCTCCCCCTCAGCCCGCTCCAGGAAGGCATCCTGTTCCACTCCGGCGGCGGCCACGACCCCTACGTCGTCCAGCTCGACCTGGAGCTCGACGGGCCGCTCGACCCCGGACGGCTGCGCGCCGCCGGCCAGGCCCTGCTCGTGCGCCATCCCAACCTGCGGGCCGCGTTCGTGACCCGCGCCTCCGGCCAGGCGGTCCAGGTCATCCCGGCCGAGAGCGTCCTGCCCCTCCACGTGTACGGCGAAGCCAGCCGGGACGCCTACGCCCGGATCAAGGCGGCCGACGCGCTCCGGCCGTTCGACCTGACCGCCTCGCCCTGCCTGCGCATGACCCTGGTGACCGTGGAGGGGCGGCACCGGCTGCTGTTCACCTACCATCACCTGCTGCTGGACGGGTGGTCGAACTCGCTGGTCGTCGGCGACCTGCTCCGGCTCTACGAGAGCGGCGGCGATCCGGGGCGGCTCGCGCCCGCGCCGCCGTACCGCAACTTCCTGGCGTGGCTGCGCGAGCGGCGGCGCGACGGGGGCGACGACGCGGCGCTGGCCGCCTGGCGGGAACGGCTCGCCGGGCTCGACGGGCCGACGCTGGTAGGCGTGCCGGACGCGCCGCGAGGCGCGCGGCCGGAGCGTTCGGCCGCGCAGATGAGCGAGGACACATCCGCCGCGGTGCGGGAACTGTGCCGGACGGCCGGGGTCACGCTCGGTACGGCGGCGCAGGCCGCGTGGGCGCTGGTGCTGCGGACGCTCACCGGCCGCGGCGACGTCGTCTTCGGGCTGACGGTCTCCGGGCGCGACGCCGAGGTGGCCGGCATCGAGTCGATGGTCGGGTTGTTCGTCAACACCGTCCCGGCGCGTGTGGTGCTGGATCCCGCCGAGTCCGTGGCGGGGCTGCTGCGCCGGGTGCGCGACGATCACGCTCGCACGCTCGGCGCGCAGCACGTGGGACTGGCGGCGGTTCAGCGGGCGGTGGGACGGCGGGCGCTGTTCGACACGCTGGTGGTCGTCGAGAGCCATCCGGTGGACGCGGCCGTCCTGGACGGGCGGTCGTACGGGGGGCTGCGGCTGCGCGGGGTGAGCGGTACCGACGCCACGGGGTATCCGCTCACGCTGATCGTGGTGCCGGGGGCGCGGCTGCGGCTGACGGTCGACCGGCTGCCGGGGGCGCTCGCCGGTGAGCCGCCGGATCTGGCGGAGCGGGTGGCCGCCGTGCTCGCCGCGATGGCCGCCGATCCGGGGGCCAGGGTCGTGGACGTGCTGCCGGAGCAGGCGGGTCCCGCCCGGGGGAGCGCGGTCGCCGTACCGGAGATCGATGTGGTGCGGATGTTCAGGGAGCAGGCGGCGCGGCACCCCGACCGGCCCGCGGTCCGCGACGAGCGGCAGGTCATCACCTACGCCGAGCTGGACCGGCGCTCCGAGCGGCTGGCCGGGGCGCTGCGCTCGCGCGGCGCCGGGCCCGAGCGGCTGGTGGGCGTGGCCCGCGCCCGGTCGGCCGAGCTGGTGGTGGCGTTGCTGGCCGCGCTCAAGACGGGCGCCGGATACGTGCCGCTCGACACCGAGCAGCCCGCCGCCCGGTCGCGCGCGATCGTGGACGACACCGGACCGGTGTACGTGGTGACCGAGGAGAGCTTGCCCGGCACCGACGGGGTGCTCGACGAGGAGCATCACCCGGACCGGGTCGCCTACGTGCTGCACACCTCCGGCTCCACCGGACGGCCGAAGGGCGCCGCCATCACCCACCGGGCGCTGGCGAACCGGATCCGGTGGATGCAGCACGCCTACCCGCTGCGGGCCGATGACCGGGTGCTGCAGAAGACGCCCGCGGGCTTCGACGTGTCCGGGTGGGAGTTCTGGTGGCCGCTCACCCACGGCGCCCAGCTCGTGATGGCGCGGCCCGGCGGGCATCGCGACCCCGCCTACCTGGCCGAGGTCATGCGCGGGGAGCGCGTCACGGTCGTGCACTTCGTTCCGTCGATGTTGCGGGAGTTCCTGGACGGCCCCGGCAGCGCGGACCTTCCCGGTCTCCGGCGGATCGTCTGCAGCGGCGAGGCGCTGCCCGGGGACCTGGTGGAGCGCGCGCGGGCCGTCCTGGGGACGGTGGCGATCGAGAACCTGTACGGCCCGACCGAAGCCACCATCGACGTCACCGCGTTCGAGGCGAACACGGAGGCGGTCGTGCCGATCGGGCGGCCGATCTGGAACACCGCCACCTACGTGCTGGACACCTGGCTGCGGCCGGTGCCCGACGGGGTGGCGGGCGAGCTCTATCTGGGCGGGGTGCAGCTCGCGCGCGGCTACCACGGGCGCCCGGGACTGAGCGCCGGGCACTTCGTCGCCTGCCCGTCCGGCGCCGGTACGCGGATGTATCGCACCGGTGACCTGGTACGCCGCCGGGCCGACGGGGTGCTGGAGTTCCTGGGCAGGATCGACGGCCAGGTCAAGATCCGGGGCGTACGGGTGGAGCCCGGGGAGGTGGAGGCCGCGCTGCGGACCCATCCCGGGGTGCGCGACTGCGCGGTCCGTGCGGCGCGCCGGGCTGACGGGGGCACCTACCTGGTCGCCTATGTCGTCGGGCGGAACGGGGAGGTGGAGCCCGGCGTGTTGCGTGCGCACCTCGGCGGGTTGCTGCCCGCGGCGATGGTGCCCGCGCTGTTCGTGCCGATCGACGCGCTGCCCCGGACGGCCAGCGGGAAGGTGGACGGGGGCGCGCTGCCCGATCCCGGCTCACCGTCGCGCGGGACCGGCCGGCCGCCGTCGGGGGCGGCGGAGGAGCGGCTGTGCGGACTGTTCCGTGACGTGCTGGGGCTGGCGGGCGAGGTCGGGGCAGAGGACGACTTCTTCGAGCTCGGCGGGGACAGCATCACGGCGATGCGCCTGGTCAGCCGCGCGGGGGCGCCCCTGTCGGTGGGCGACGTCTTCGATCACCGGACCCCGGCCGCCCTGGCCCTCCTGCTCGCGAAGGGCGAACCTCCGCCGGTGGCGAAAGCGGCCGAGCTGCCGCTGGCCGCGCACCGGCTACGGCGCTCCGGGCTGCCGGTCGAGTCGTACCTGATCACCGGGATGGTCGAGGGCCGGGCGCTCGCCTCCGTCGCGGATCTGGACGATGCGGTACGGCTGGCCATCGCCACCCCGGACCGCAGGCCGTGGCGGGCCACGATCGTCCCCCGGGCCGCGGATCTGCTCACGCACGACGGCACGGATCTGGCCGGCGCGCTGGAACTCGCGCGCAAGGGCGTGGACCTGGCCGCAGGAAGGCCCTTGCGGGTGGTCGCCGTCGCCGGGCGGCTGGTGGCGGTCGCGCACGCCGCGGTGTTCGACGAGGCGTCCCTGCACCGTGTCCTGCACCAGCTCTCGACCGGAGAAGCGGCACAGGGCGGCGCGCCCGAACACCTTCAGGCCAGTGAGGATGACCTCGAAGGCTGGCTCGGGCTGCTGGCCAAGGGCACGGCCGAGGTGTTCGGGCCCTGGTCGCCCGGTGTCGGGCCGAGGTTCAGGATGTCGGCGCCGGTCGGCGCGCTCACGTCCGCCGACATTCTCGCCGCTACGGCGACGTGGCTGGGGCGGCCGACGCTGGTGGCCGACCTGGAGATCACCCCGGCTGGCGGTCTTAGCCGGATATATCCGGCTTTGATGGACGAGAAGTCACCGGCCGACCCCTTGAAGTACGAGATCTTGCACCTGCTGCATCCCCAGGGCGGCGCGGCGCTGCGCGGCCACCCCCGACGCCAGATCCTCATCCGCCGGAGCCTGTTGGAACCCCTCGCCGACGAGGGCCGGTCCGACGCGCCCGAGCAGCACTACCCCCTGGTCATCTCCCACGCCGAGCACGCGGGCCGCCTCTGGGTGGCCGGCGACCCCGCCGTGATCGGCCGCGACGCCGCGGCCGGCCTGCTGGGCCACTTCCCCGTCTGAACGCGATCTCTGGAGACACGAACGGTGACGATCCTGCCCCTGTCCCGCGCGCAGAGCGGCCTCTGGTTCGCCCAGCGGCTCGACCCGGACAACCCCATCTTCAACGCCGCCGAGTACGTCGAGATCACCGGCGAGCTCGACCCCGCGCTCCTGGTCCGGGCGATCGACCGGGTGATGGACGAGACCGACGTCCTGCGGGTGCGGTTCGAGGCCGAGGGGGAGTCCGTCCGGCAGCGCGTCGCCGACGTGACGCCGTACCGGGCGCGGATCGTGGACGTCAGCGACGCGTCCGACCCGCACGGGGCGGCGCTGGAGCGGATGCGGGCCGACCTGGCCGAGCCGCTCGACCTGACCGGCGACGACCTCGTGCGGCAGGTGGTGTTCACCATCGGGGCCGATCGGCACTACTGGTACCAGCGGGCGCACCACATCCTGCTCGACGGGTACGCCCACGCCCAGCTGCAGCGCAGGGTCGCCGCCGTCTACACGGCGCTCGCCGCGGGGCGCGAACCCGGGCCGAGCCCGTTCCTGCCGCTGGCCGAGGCGCTGGAGCAGGAGGCCGGCTACCGCTCCTCCGCGCGCTACGACGAGGACCGGCGGCACTGGCTCGACCGGCAGCGGCACCTGCCCGCCGCGACCGGCCTGGCCAGGCGGGCGGGGCAGCCCGCACGGAGCTTCGTGCGCGAGCTGGGCCGCCTCGACGCCGCGGCGACGGCGCGGCTCAAGGACGGCGCCGCCGCCCACCGGGCGAACTGGGCCGAGGTCGTCATGGCGGCCGTGGCGGGATATCTGCACCGGATGACCGGCGACCGGAACGTCGTCCTGGGGGTGCCGTTCATGGGCAAGCCCGGGTCGGCGTACCCGCGGGTGCCGGGGACGTGGGTCAACGTGCTGCCGGTCGACATCGCCGCCGAGCCGGGGACCAGCGGGGCTGAGCTGCTGCGCCGTACCAGGGAACGGCTGGCCGAGGCCCGTGAACGGCAGGAGTACCGCTTCGAGGACATGCGCGGCGACCTGCGAGCCGAGATCGGCGACCGGGCGCCCTCGCGGGTGTGGCTCAACATCAAGCCGTTCGAGAGCCCGCTCGCCTTCGCCGGCGCCCCGGGAGCCTCGCGCTACCTCGCGGCCGGGCCGGTGGAGGAGCTGACGATCTCCGTCTACCCGGCCGGGGCCGAGCTGGCCTTCGAGTTCGACGCCAACCCGTCGATGTTCACGCGGGAGGAACTGGCCGCGCACCGGGAGCGGTTCCTGGACTTCCTGAGCCGGTTCGCGCCGGACGACCGGCCGATCGGCACGCTGGACACCGCGACACCCGGCCAGCGGCACACCGTGCTCACGCAATGGGCGGGAGAGGCCGCCCGCGCCCCCGCGCTCTCGGTGGCCGAGGCCTTCGCGGCCGTGGTGCGCCGCGATCCTGACGCGGTGGCGGTACGGCACGCGGGCACGCACCTGACCTATGGCGAGCTCGACCGGCGCTCCGACGCGCTGGCGGCACTGCTGCGCGAGCGCGGCGCGGGACCGGAGAAGCTGGTCGCCCTCTGCCTGCCCAGGACGGCCGACCTGGTCGTGGCGGTGTTCGCGGTCCTCAAGAGCGGCGCCGCCTACCTGCCCATCGATCCCCGCTACCCGCTCCAGCGGGCGGCGTTGATCGCCCGCGACGCGGCGCCCGTGCTGCTGCTGCGCGCCCCCGGCACCGGCCTGGGCGGCGGCGATCTGGGCCTGCCCGAGCTCGTCCTCGACGACCGGACCGCGCTGGACGGCGGCGGGCCGGTCCCGCACGGCGCCGGCCCCGCCGCCGCCGCGTACGTGATCTACACCTCCGGCTCCACCGGCACGCCCAAGGGCGTCGTCGTCTCCAACGGCGGCGTGGTCGGCCTGGCCGCCTGGGCACGCGAGATCCTCGGTGAGGAGCACCTGCGCCACGTCCTGCTGTCCACCTCGCTCACCTTCGACGTCTCCGCGCTGGAGATGTTCGCCCCGCTGCTGAACGGCGGCGCCGTCGAGATCGTCGAGGACCCGCTCGCCCTGCTGGAGGACGACCGGCTGACCTGGCAGGGCAGCCTGATCAGCGGCGTCCCGTCCGTGCTGGCCACGGTCCTGGCCGACCCCTCCTTCCGGGCGCGGGCGGGCTGCCTGATCGCCGCCGGGGAGGCGCTGCCCGCCGACCTGGTGGCCGCCGTGGCGGAACGGATGCCGGGCTGCGCGATCTTCAACATGTACGGCCCCACCGAGACCACCGTGATCGCCACGGCGGGAGCCGTCGCCCCCGGCCGGGGCACACCCACGATCGGCCGCCCGGTGCCGGGCACCCGCGCGTACGTGCTGGACGACGCGCTGCGGCCGGTCCCGCCCGGCGAGCCCGGCGAGCTGTACGTCGGCGGCGCCGCCGTGGCCCGCGGCTACCTGAACCGGCCCGGCCTGAGCGCGGGCAGGTTCGTCGGCGACCCGAACGGAGCGCCGGGCAGCCGCATGTACCGCACCGGCGACCTGGTCAGATGGCTGCCCGACGGCCGCCTCGACTACCTGGGCAGGGCCGACGCGCAGGTCAAGGTGCGCGGGTTCCGGATCGAGCTGGGCGAGATCGAGCACGCGCTGCGCGCCCTGCCCGGCATCGCCCAGGCCGCCGCCGACGTGCGCGGCCCGTCCCGTCGCCTGGTCGCCTACGTCGTGCGGGCACCGGGCGAGGACGCCCCGTCCGAGGTGACGGCCGCCCTGCGCGAGAGCCTGCCGGAGTACATGGTCCCCGCCCACGTGGTGTGGCTGGAGGCGCTGCCGTTGAACGCCAACGGCAAGCTCGACCGCGCCGCGCTGCCCGACCCCGCCGTGGAGAGCGCCGCCGCGCCGGCCGTCCGGGCCACTCCGGCCCAGGAACGGCTGTGCGGGATCTTCGCCGGCGTGCTGGGCGTGCCCTCCGTCGGCCTGGGCGACGACTTCTTCCGGCTGGGCGGCGACTCGCTCGGCGCGGCCAAGGTCGCGGGCAGGGTCCGGGCCGAACTGGCCGTCAGGATCACCATGCGCGCCCTGTTCGACCATCCCACGGTGGCCGCGCTCAGCGCGTACCTGCGGACGGCGGAACCGGAACGGGCGGCGCCGCGCCCGAGCACCCGCCCGGCACGCCCTCCGCTGTCGCCGGCCCAGCGCCGCCTGTGGGTCCTCTACCGCACCGACGGCCCCAGGCCCACCTACAACATCCCCATCGCGGTCGAACTGCGCGACCAGGTGGACCTTCCCGCCCTGCGGGAGGCGCTGACCGATCTGGCCGCCCGGCAGGAGAGCCTGCGGACCGTCTTCCCCGAGGACCTCGGCCTGCCGTGGCAGCGCGTCCTGGATCCGCGGGAGGCGGCCCCGCCGCTGGAGGTCGTCCGGGTGAGCGCCGCCGGGCTCGGCGACGCGCTCGCCGCGGCCGCGCGGCATCCCTTCGACCTGGCCACCGAGCCGCCCATCCGGGCCCGGCTGTGCGAACGGGACACCGGCGGGCACGTGCTGCTGCTGGTCGTGCACCACATCGCCGCCGACGAATGGTCGACGGTCGTGCTCCTGGACGACCTGGCCCACGCCTACGAGGCCAGGCGCAGGGGCGTGGAGCCCACGTGGGAACCGCTGGCCCTCCAGTACGCCGACCACGCGCTCCTGCAGCTCGACGGCCCGGCCGGCGACGGCCCCGAGGCCCTGGCCGGCGTCAAGCACTGGGCCGCCCGCCTGGCCGGCGCGCCCGCCGAGCTGGACCTGCCCGCGGACCGCCCCAGGCCGTCCCGGGCCGGGCACCGGGGCGGCGTGCACGCCTTCGAGCTGAGCCCCGAGCTTCGCGCCCGGATGCAACGCCTGGCCGCCGACGCCGCCGTGACCCCCTTCATGCTCGTGCACGCCGCCGTCGTCGCCCTGCTGCACCGGATGGGCGCCGGCGACGACGTCTGCGTCGGCACGCCCGTCGCCGGTCGCGGCGACCCCGCGCTGGACGGCGTGGCGGGCTTCTTCGTCAACCTGCTGGCGCTGCGCGTGGACGTCTCCGGCGGGCCGGCGTTCGCCGAGCTCCTGGACCGGGTCCGCGAGAGCGACCTGGACGCCTACGCCCACCAGGACGTGCCGTTCGAGCGGGTCGTGGAGGCGGTCAACCCGTCCCGGTCCCTGGCCCGGCACCCGATCTTCCAGGTGCTGGTCAGCTACCACGCGCTGCCCGCCGGCACCGGCGACGGCGTCCTGTACCGGGGCGAGCCGCGCCTGGTCGGCACCGGGACCGCCAAGTTCGACCTGACGTTCCGCGTCAGCGAGCGCGGCGAGGGCACGCCGCTGCGCGGGGAGATCGAGTACGCCGCCGACCTGTTCGACCCGGCCACCGCCGCGCTGCTGGCCGAGCGCCTTGAGCTGCTGCTGGAGGCCGTCACCCGCGACCCGCTGACGCCGGTCGCCGCCCTCGACCTGGTCACCGGCGCCGAGCGCGCCGGCCTGCTGACCGCCTGGCAGGGCCCGGTCAGGCAGGTGACGCCCGCGGCGACCGACCAGCTCGTACGGCGGCGCGCCCACCGGCATCCCGGCGCGGTCGCCGTGCGCTGCGACGGCGAGACCCTGACCTATGGGCAACTGGAGGAGCGGGTCGCGCTGCTCGCCGGTGACCTGCGAGCCCGGCTGCACGGCCGCGAGCCGGTGGTCGCCGTCGCACTGCCCCGGTCGGCCGAGCTGGTCGTGGCGTTGCTGGCGGTGTGGCGGGCGGGCGCCGCCTATCTGCCGCTGGATCTGGACTATCCGGGTGAACGGCTGGCGTACATGCTGAGTGATGCCGCACCCGAGCTGGTGCTGACCACGTCGGCGACCGAGCTCCCCGCGGGCGTGCCGAGACTGGAGATCGACCGGCCCCGCGTCGCCGCCCCGCTCGCCGAAAGCCAGTATCTGCCGGACAGGGCCGCCTACGTCATCTACACCTCGGGCTCGACCGGCCGCCCCAAGGGCGTCGTGGTGCCCATGGCCGCCGTGGTCAACTTCCTGGAGTCGATGACCGGCCAGGACATCGGCCAGGACGACACCGTCCTCGCGCTGACCACCGCGGGGTTCGACATCTCGGTGCTGGAGCTGTTCGCGCCGCTGATCGCGGGCGGGTCCGTGGTCGTGGCCCGCGAGGAGGAGGTACGCGACCCGGCCAGGCTGCTGGCCGCCGTACGCGCCTGCGGGGCGAGCGTCGTCCAGGCCACGCCCACCCAGTGGCGCCTGCTGGCAGAAGCCGACGGAGACGGCGCGCTCGACGGCATCCGGGCCCTGACCGGCGGCGAGGCGCTGGACCGCGCCCTGGCCACCCGCCTGCGCGCCCGCGGCGCCGACGTCGTCAACCTCTACGGCCCCACCGAGACGACCGTCTGGTCCACCCGCGCCCCGCTCGGCGGCGACCTGCCCGCCGACCCGCCCATCGGCGCCCCGATCCACAACACCGTCGCCCACGTGCTGGACGAACGGCTCCGCCCGGTCCCCGCCGGGGTGCCGGGCGACCTGTACCTCGGCGGAGCCGGGCTGGCCCGCGGCTACCACGGCCTGCCCGCGCTGACCGCGGCCCGCTTCGTCGCCGACCCCTTCACCGGCGCCGGCCGCCTCTACCGCACCGGTGACCGGGCCCGCCGGACGGGCACCGGCGCGCTGGAGTTCCTCGGCCGCGAGGACGAGCAGGTCAAGCTGCGCGGCTTCCGCATCGAGCTGGGTGAGGTCGCCGCCACCCTGACCGCCCACCCCGCCGTACGGCAGGCCACCGCGGCCGTCCACCGGGACGCTTCCGGTCATGGCAGGCTCGTCGCCTACTACGTCCCGGAAACAGAACCACCCACCACGGCCGAACTGCGCGCCCACCTCGGCGCCGCCCTGCCCGGCCACATGATCCCCGCGCACCTGCTCGCCCTCCCGGCCCTGCCCACCACCCCCAACGGCAAGGTCGACAAGCACGCGCTGCCCGCCCCCGGCCAGGACACCCCCGCCGGGCGCCCGCCCGCCACCGCCGTGGAACGCCACCTGTGCGCCCTGTACGACGAGGTCCTGGGCCGCACCGCGACCGGCGTGGACGAGGGCTTCTTCGAGCTCGGCGGCGACAGCGTGCTCGTCGTCAGGCTCGCCGGCCTCGCCAGGCGCCAGGGCATCGTGATCACCCCCGCCGACGTGTTCGCCCACCCCACCGTGGCCGGACTGGCCGCCCGAGCCCGCCACGACACCACCACGGCCCCCGGCTGGACGCCGCCCGCCCTCAGCCCGGCCGACGTCGCCGCGTTGCGCGCCCGCCACCCGTCCCTGCAGGAGGTCTGGCCGCTCACCGCCCCCCAGGAAGGCATCCTGTTCAGGAAGGAGACGACCGCGGGCCCCGACCCGTACCTCATCAGCTGGACCCTCGACCTGTCCGGCCCCCTGTCACCCGGGCGCATGCGCCGCGCGAGCGCCGCGCTCATCCGCCGCCATCCCAGCCTGCGCAGCTCCATCACCCGCACCCCCTCCGGCGCCGCCGTCCAGGTCGTGCACACCGAGGCCGAACCCCGCTGGGGCGGCGAGGAGCCGTCCGACCTGACCGCCCCCTCGCTCATCCGCTTCGACCTCCAGCCCACCGCGCTGGACCGCTGGCGCCTGACCATCACCACCCACCACGTCGTTCTCGACGGCTGGTCCCTGTCCGTGCTGGTCGAAGAGCTCCTCACCCTGTACGGCGCCGCCGCCGACGACAGCGTCCTCCCGCCCCCGCCCGACCCCCGCGCCCACCGCGCCTGGCTGGCCGGACAGGACCGGGAAGCCGCCGGCCGGGCCTGGCGGGACCACTTCGCCGGCCTGGACGAGCCCACCCTCCTGGCCCCCTTCGACGAACCCGTCCCGCTGCCCGAACGCCTCGACATCGACCTGCCCGCCGGGCTCACCGCCGCGCTGACCCGGCTGGCCAGGCGCAACGGCCTGACGCTCAACACCGTCGTGCAGTGGGCGTGGGCCATGCTGCTGGCCCACTGGACGGGCCGCGACGACGTGGTCCTGCTCGGCATGACCTCCGGCCGCCCGCCCGAGGTGCCGGGAGCCGACCGCCTCGTCGGCATGCTCGTCAACACCGTCCCCGCCCGCCTCCGGCTACGTCCCGGCGACACCGCGCTGCGCAGCCTGCGCCGGGTCCAGCGGGAGCAGGCCGGGCTCATCGCCCACCACCACCTCGGCCTGGCCGACATCCAGCGCGCCGCCGGGCACGCCGACCTGTGCGACACCTTCGCCGTCTTCGACAACTTCCCCTTCGACCAGCGGCGCCTCGACACGCTCGCCGCCGCCTCCGGCCTGTCGGTGACCGCCGTGGACGGGCACGACGCCACCCACTACCCGATCGGCATCACCGCCCTGCCCGGCGACAGCCTGCGCCTGGTGCTGCGGCACCGGCCGGGCGTGCTGCCCGGCGACCTGGCCCGATCCGCCGGCCCCGCGCTGACCAGGCTGTTCGCCGCGCTGGTCGCCGACCCCGAGCGGCGCGTGGGCGCCTTCGACCTGCTGTCGCCGCAGGCCCGCGGGCACATCCTGCTGGAGGGCAACGCCACCGAGGCCGACGTCGCGCCGGCCACCTGGCCCGAGCTGTTCGCCCGCCAGGCCGCCCGCGACCCGCACGCGCTCGCCGTCGAGATGGACGGCACCCGGATGACCTACGGGGAACTGGACGAGGCCGGCTCCCGGCTCGCCGCGGCGCTGGCCGGGCGCGGCATCGGCCGGGGCGACCTGGTGGCGTTGCTGGCGCCCCGCTGTCCCGAGGCCGTCGTCGCCATGCTGGGCGTGCAACGGGCCGGGGCGGCGTACCTGCCGGTGGACCCCGCCTACCCGGCCGAGCGGATCGCGCTGATGCTGCGCGACGCCGATCCTGTCGCGGTGCTCACCACCCGCGAGACCCTGCCGACGCTGCCCGCCGGGCTGCCGGGGCCGCGGCCGGTGCCGCTCGACGAGCTCGACCTCGCGCCGGCGGGTACGCCGCCGAAGCCGGGGGCGGGTGCGCATCCTGGGCCGGGGGCGCGGGTGGACGACGCCGCGTACATGATCTTCACGTCGGGTTCGACCGGGCGGCCCAAGGGGGTCGTGGTCACCCATGCCGGGCTCGCCGACCTCGGCGTCACCATGGCCGGCGCGATCGGCGCCGGGCCGGGCAGCCGGGTGCTGCAGTTCGCCACGCTGAGCTTCGACACCTCCGTGTGGGAGATCGCGATGGCGCTGCTGACCGGCGCCGCGCTCGTCTTCGTGCCCGACGGGCGGCGGCTCGGCGCGCCCCTCGGCGGGTTCATCGCCGAGGCCGGGATCACCCACTGCACGCTGCCGCCGTCCGCGCTGGCGGAGATCGCCGAGGAGGAGATCCCCGCGGGCAGGGTCGTGGTGGTGGCGGGGGAGGCCTGTCCCGCGCCGCTCGCGGCGCGCTGGGCGGTGCGCCACCGCGTGTTCAACTCCTACGGGCCCACCGAGACCACCGTGGACGCCACGCTGTGGCGCTGCCTGCCCGGCGACGACGCCGGGCCGCTGCCGATCGGCGGGCCGGTGGTCAACACGCAGGTGTTCGTGCTGGACCGGGCGCTGCGGCCGGTGCCCGACGGGGTGGCCGGTGAGGTGTACGTCGCGGGCGCCGGGCTGGCCCGCGGTTACCACGGGCGTCCCGGGCTGAGCGCCGGCCGGTTCGTGGCGCATCCGTTCGCCGCCGGGCGGCGGATGTATCGGACCGGGGACCTGGCGCGGCGGCGTTCCGACGGGAGCCTGGTCTACCTCGGGCGTACCGACGACCAGGCCAAGATCCGTGGCTTCCGGGTCGAGCCGGGCGAGGTGGAGTCGCTGCTGACCGGCCATCCCGCGGTCACCCAGGCGGCCGTCGTCGTGCGTGACGATCCGCGTGGCGAGCCGCGGCTGGTGGCCTATCTGGTGGCCGAGCCCGCTGCTGTCGATCGGGTGCGGGAGCTGGCCGCGGCGCACCTGCCCGAGCATCTGCGGCCGTCGGCGTACGTGCCGCTCGACCGGCTGCCGCGCACCCCCCACGGCAAGCTCGACCGGGCCGCGCTCCCCGATCCCGAGCAGGCGGCGCCCGCGCGTGAGCCGTCCCCGCTGACCGGGGCGCAGCGGGTGGTCGCCGAGGCGTTCGCCGCCGTCCTCGGCGTGGAGGTCACGGCGCCCGGCGACGACTTCTTCGAACTGGGCGGCCACTCGCTGCTGGCGATGCGCCTGGTCACGCGGCTCACCTCGGCCACCGGCGCGTCCTTGGAGGTGCGCGACATCTTCGACCGGCCCTCGGTCGCCGACCTGGCCGAGCTGCTGGCTCCGTCGGAACCCGCCCAGCCGGACGGCGTCGCGCCCGACGCCGGGCACGACGAGGCGCCCCTGTCGCCCGCCCAGCGGCGGTTGTGGTTCCTGGACCGGCTGGAGGGATCGTCCAGCGCCTACAACACCGGCGTCATGCTGGAGCTGAGCGGCGGGCCCGTCGATCCCGAGCCGTTCCGGCTGGCCCTGCTCGACGTCGCGGGGCGGCACGCGATCCTGCGCACCGTCTACCCGCTGCGGGCGGACGGGCCGGTCCAGCGCGTCCTGCCGGAGCGGGCGCTCGCCGCGCACCTGCGGGCCGACCTGGTGGACCTGCGCACCGTGCCGGAAGCCGGCCGCGAGGAAACCATCCGCGCCACCGTCAACCGGGCCTTCGACCTGGAGTCGGAGCCGCCGCTGCGGCTGACGTTCTTCAGGGTGGCGGACGACGCGCACCTCATGCACGTCGGCACCCACCACATCGCCTTCGACGGCACCTCGGCACAGATCCTGCTGCGCGACCTCACCACCGCCCACGCCGCCCGCGTCCAAGGCCACGCCCCCGACCCGGCCGCCCCTGACCCGGCCATACCCGAGCCGGGCGCGCCTGAGCCGTTCGCGGCTGAGCCGGCCGCGGCTGAGCTGAGCTATGCCGACTATGCGCGGCTGTTGAACGACGCGCTGGGTGACGCCGCCGACCCCGGGTCGCGTGTCTCGGCCGACCTGGCCTTCTGGGCGCGACGGCTGGCCGACGCGCCCCGGCGGCTCGCGCTGCCCCTCGACCGGCCGCGTCCCGAGACCAGTGACCATGAGGGCCGGGTGCTGCGGCAGCCGCTCGACGCCGGGCTGTCGCGGTCGCTGCGCGAGCTGGCCAGGTCGCGGCGGGTGAGCGTGCTGACCGTGTTCCAGGCGGCGGTGGCCGTGCAGCTGTCCAAGGCGGGCGCGGGGGAGCTGATCCCGCTCGGCTCGCCCATGGACGTGCGTACCGAGGAACGGCTGGCCGAGGTCGTCGGCCTGTTCGTCAACACGCTCGTGTTCACCGCGGACCTGTCCGGCGACCCGCGCGTCGGCGACCTGCTGGAGCGGATGCGGGAGGGCAACCTGTCGGCGATGGAGCACGCGCGGGTGCCGTTCGAGCAGGTGGTCGAGCACCTCAACCCGCCGCGGGCGGCCACGCTGAACCCGCTCTTCCAGGTCCTCGTCTCCTACGGGACCGCACCCGCGGTCGCCCTCGCCTTCGACGGCCTGCGTGTCACGCCCCGCCCGGTCGACACCCGCACCACCAAGTTCGACCTGGTCTTCCACGTGTTCGACGGCGGCGCGAAGCAGGCGCTGGAGCTGTCGGTGGTCTACGCGACCGCCCTGTTCGACGAGGGTACGGCCCGCCAGTTGCTGTCCGGGGTCGCCGCCGTGCTGGCCCAGGCCGCGGCGCACGCCGGCACCCGCCTGTCGGACTTGGTCACCCCCGACACCCTCATCCCGGCACCGGCCCCGCTCACCCCCGCCCAGCGCTGGCTCCTCGACCGCGGCCATGGCTCAATCCCCGGCCCCGGCCCCGGCCTCGGCCGCGACCTCGGCTTTGGTTCCGGCGAGGCGGGCATGCCCACGACGCGTCGCGTCACGCTGCCGCCGGGCACCGACGACTCGGCCGTGATCGGGGCCCTGCGCGGCTGCGTGCTGAGGCACGATGCCCTGCGCACCCGCGTGTGGCGCGACGGCGCGGGCCTGTGGCGGACGAGCGTCGTGGATCCCCTCCAGGCGCTCGCCCGGCCGGTGCTCGTCGACCCGGGCACCGCCCTGGACCTTGCCGCGGGACACGTCTTCCACGCGGCCAGGACCGGTCGGGACGAGCTTCTCCTCAGCGCGCACCCCGCCCTGGTCGACGAGCGCTCCTGGGACCTCATCCTCGAAGAACTCCCCGGCGGACAGCCCACAGCGGCCCCGACGTCCTTCGCCGACTACGCCAGAACCCTGGCCGCCGCGCCCGACCCCGACGACTCGGCGGAGGCATGGCTCGACCTGGCCGACCGCATCGCCGAGTCCGGCCACCTGTGGCCGGGACAGACCACGGGCCCGATCACCCACGGCCGCGTCGAGCTGCCCCACCGCCTGGACGGCGAGCCCTGGCGCCCCGTCGCCCTGGCCGCCCTGGCCACGGCACTGGCGGAGGCGGGCGTCACCGGCCCGATTCTGCTGGACGTGTACGAACCCGACCGCGAGCAGGCCCCCGCCACCGTGGGCCTGCTGACCCGGGTCTTCCCGGTCCTGCTCGACGCCGACCTCATGCGAAGCGACCCGGACCACCTCCTGCACGCCCTGCTGCCCCCCGACCGGGAAACGGCCCTCGCCTACGGAACGGCCCGCTACGACCGCCCCGACACCGCCGAGTTCCTGGAGCAGGCCCCCCAGGCCCGGATCCTGCTCAGCCTCGGCCAGAACCCGCCCCCCGGCTACGACCTGACTTTCACCGTCCACCGCCGCCCTCACGAGACAGTCCTGGAGGCCACCGGCCCGGCCGAGACCACGAGCGACCTGCTGCGCGCCTGGGCCGATCGGCTGGCGGCCTGGGCGCCGGAGCACCTGCACGCCACCGGCGACGCCGGCCGGGAGACCGCCGCCGCGCCCATGCTCGCCCTGTCGCCGTTCCGCCGCCGGTGGCTGGAGAACAAGACCGGCCCGCTGCGCGACGTGCTCCCGCTCTCCCCGCTCCAGGAGGGCCTGCTGTTCCACCTGATGCTGGCCGACACCACCGGCGAGGTCTACCTCACCGAGAACACGCTGCGCCTGCGCGGCCCTCTCGACCCCGCCCGCCTGGCCGGGGCCGTTCGGGCGGCGCTGGCGAAGTTCCCCAACCTCAACACCGGCTTCTACGACGTCGGCGACGCCACCGTCCAGGCGATCCCCGCCCACGTCCCGTTCTCCTGGACGGCGGCCGACCTGAGCGGCGCGCCCCGGCCGGAGGAGGCGTTCGAGGAGTTCCGCGAACGCGGCGCCGCCGAGCCGTTCGACATCGCCGCCCCACCGCTGATCAGGTTCGGGCTCGCCAAGCTGGCGCGGGACGAGCACCGCTTCGTCGTGTGGGCCCAGCACATCCTCATGGACGGCTGGTCGATCTCGCTGTTCCTGCTGTCGGTGCTGTCCTTCTACACCGACCCGGACGCCGAGGAACGGCGCGAGGTCTGCGACTTCCGGACTTATCTGGAATGGCTGGCCGTACAGGACATGTCCGTGGCGGAGGAGGCCTGGCGCGCGTTCCTGGCCGGGGTCGGCGCGGCCGGGCTCATCGCGCCCCACGCGCAGGACACCACGGCCGACGCGCGCCACATGGACGAGCTGGAGGAGGACCTCGACGCCGATCTGGCCGACCGGCTCGGCGCGGTCAGCCGCGAGCTGGGCCTGACCGCGAGCGCGCTGTTCGAGATCGCGTGGGCGGTGCTCGTGCACCAGCACACCGGCGCCGACGAGGCCGTGTTCGGCCTGCTCACCTACGGCCGCCCGCCGGAGCTGGCCGGCATCGAGAGCACGGTCGGCCTGCTGTTCAACACCGTGCCCATGCGCGTGCGCACCGCCCCGGCCGACAGCCTGCGGGCCATGGCCGCCCGGGTGCGGCGCGAGCGCATGACCGTGGTCCGCCACCCCTACGTCGGCCTGGCCCGCATCCAGGAGCTGGCCGGCCGGCGCAACCTGTTCGACACGCTGTTCGTCTTCCAGAACCAGCCGAAGGTCACCCCCGACCAGCGCTGGGGGCCGGACGGCGAGCTCTGGGTCGAGGGCAGGGACCTGCGCGACGCCACCCACTACCCGCTGACCATGGTGGTCAGCCCGCCCGACGGCACCGCCAGGCTGCGCATGCTGTTCCGCACCGACGTCTTCGGCAAGCACGAGGCCACGAGGGTCATGGACACCTACGTCCGCATCCTGACGGCCTTCGCCGACGACCCCGACCGGCCGATCGGCCGCGTGGAGGCCGTCTCGGACCTGGAGCGCGCGCACCTGCTCGACGGGCTGAACCCGGCGCCCAGGCCCGTGCCGGAACTGTCGATCGCCGACCTGCTGCACGAGCGCGCGCTGCTGATCCCGCACGAGCGCGCCCTGGTCAGCGGTACGGCGGAGCTGACCTTCGCCGAGCTGGAGGCAGCCGCCGCCCGGCTGGCCCGGCTGCTGGTGAGCCGGGGCGTCGGCGCCGAGAGCGCGGTCGCCCTGGTGCTGCCCCGGTCGGAGCTGATGGTGGTGGCGCTGTTCGCGGTGTTCGCCGCGGGGGCCGCCTACGTGCCCATCGACCCCGAATATCCGGCCGACCGGATCGCGTACATGATCGAGGAGTCCGCGCCCGTCGTGGTCCTCACCACCGAGAGCCTGCGCGACCTGCTCCCGGCCGGGCGGCCCGCCGTCGTGCTCGACGGGCCGGAGGCGATGGCCGAGCTGGCGGCGACCTCGCCCGAGCCGATCCCGGCCGGCGAACGGCATGCCCCCGCCGGGCTCGAACACCCGGCGTACCTGATCTTCACCTCGGGCTCCACCGGGCGGCCCAAGGCGGTCACCGTGCCCTACCGCGGGCTGACCACCATGTACTACAACCACCTGGAGAACATCTTCGACCACGTGACCGCCCGGCAGGACGGGCGCAAGCTGCGCATCGCGCACACCACGTCGTTCTCCTTCGACGCCTCGTGGGAGCAGTTGTTCTGGCTGCTGGCCGGGCACGAGGTGCACGTCATCGACGAGGACACGCGGCGCGATCCGGCACTGCTGCTGGACTACTTCGACCGCGAGCGCGTCGACGGCTTCGACGTGACCCCGTCGTACGGGACGTTCCTCGTCGAGGCCGGGCTGCTGGACCGGCCCCGGTGCGGCGGCGACGCCCCGCCGGACGCACCGGGGCTGGTCTTCTTCTCGCTCGGCGGCGAGGCCGTGCCCGCCGGGCTGTGGAACAGGATCCGCGAGGCCGGGGGAGTGGAGGGCTACAACCTGTACGGGCCCACCGAGTACACGATCAACGCCCTGGGCGCGGACCTGGCCGAGAGCACGACCTCGACCGTGGGCCGGCCGATCTGGAACACCCGCGCCTACATCCTCGGCCCAGGGCTGCGGCCCGTGCCGCCCGGCGCCGTCGGTGAGCTGTACCTGGCGGGCGACGGGCTGGCCAGGGGCTACCACCGCCGGCCTGGCCTGACCTCCGGGCGTTTCGTCGCCGACCCGTTCGGCGGGCCGGGCGGGCGCATGTACCGGACGGGCGACCTGGCCCGCTGGCGGCCCGACAACCTGATCGACTTCCTGGGCCGCTCGGACGGGCAGGTCAAGATCAGGGGCTACCGCATCGAGCCCGGCGAGGTCGAGGACGTGCTCACCGGCCTGGACGGGGTCGGGCAGGCGGCCGTCGTACCCAGGACCGACGCCCAGGGCGCCGTCCACCTGGTCGCCTATCTGGTGCCCGCGGGCGGCGCCGAGGAGCTCGACGTCGAACGGCTCATCGCCGAGGCCGCCGCCGTGCTGCCCGGCTACATGGTGCCCGCCGCCGTCGTCACGCTCGACCGGCTGCCGCTCACCGTGAACGGCAAGCTCGACCAGGACGCCCTGCCCGGCCCGGTCATCACCGCGCCCGGCGCGGGCGAACCGCCCCAGGGCCCGCGGGAGGAGGCGGTCGCGGACGCCTTCCGCGAGGTGCTCGGGCTGGCCGACGTGGGCAGGAACGACGACTTCTTCGCGCTCGGCGGCCACTCGCTGCTGGTGGTGCGGCTGGTCGGCCGGCTGCGCGAGCGGATCGGCGCGGTCTCCGTCCGGGACGTCTACGACGCGCCCACACCCGCCCGGCTGGTGGCCAGGGCGGCCGACCGGCGGGGCGGCGCCGGCGGGCTGCGTCCGCTGCTGGAGATCCGCTCCTCCGGGCAGGAGGCGCCGGTCTTCTGCTTCCACCCGGCCGGCGGGCTCGGCTGGTCCTACACCGGGCTGGTCGCCCATCTGCCGGGGGCGCACCCGATCTACGCGCTGCAGGAGCCGCTGCTGTCCGACCCGGGCGCGCCGCGGCTCACCTTCGACCAGGCCGTCGCCGGGTACCTGGAAAGGATCAGGCGGGTCGACCCGCGCGGGCCGTACCATCTGGTCGGCTGGTCCTATGGCGGGCTGGTCGCGCACCGCGTGGCCACCACGCTGCGGCGGGAGGGCCACGCGATCGCCTCGCTGACGGTACTCGACGCCTACATCACCGAGACCGGCGGCGGCGGGGACGGCACCGGCGCGGCGCTGCGCGCGGAGGCGATGGCCTACGTCGCCTCCTCCGCCGGGCTCGACCCCGCCACGCTCGACCTCACCGACAAGCAGGACCTCTACGCCCGGGTACGGCGCACCGAGAGCGTGCTGACCTCCTTCGACGAGGGCGCGCTCGACCGGATCGTGGACTCCTACCTGCGCCACAGCGAGCAGATGGGACACGCCTCCTTCGAGGTGTTCGACGGAGACATGCTCTTCATCGGCGCCTCGGCCGGCGAGCGCGAGGAGGAGGCCGCGGCCAACCGGGCGGCCTGGCGGCGCCAGGTGTCCGGACGGCTGGTGGAGCACGCGGTGCCCGTGGACCACCACACGCTCGGGCGGGCGGCGGGCTGGGCGCTGACCGGCTCCCTCATCGCCGCCCACCTCACGGGGGAGACGGCCGGATGAGCGTCCTGAAGAAGATCACTCTCGATCTGACGCCGCTGCGCGCCTCGCGGCCGTTCCGGCTGGTGTTCGCCGCGCGGCTGGCCTCGCTGTTCGGGATCGGGCTGCTGATGGTGGCGGTCCCGGTCCAGGTGTACACGATCACCGGCTCGGCGCTGCATCTCGGCGCGGTCGCGACCACGGCGGGCGCGTGCGTGTTCGCCGGGTCGCTCGCCGGCGGCCTGCTCGCCGACCGCTACGACCGCCGCCGCGTCATCCTGGCCGCCCGCACCGCCGCCGGGATCGGGTTCGTGCTCCTGGCGGTCAACGCGCTGCTGCCCGACCCGCCGCTGTGGCCCATCTACGCGCTGGCCGCCTGGGACGGCCTGGCCGGCGGCATCAGCTCCACCACGCTCACGGCCCTGCTGCCCACCCTGGTCGGCCGCGAGCACCTGCCCGCCACCGGGGCGCTGCTCTCCCTCACCGCCGACCTGTCGGCGATGATCTCACCGGCGCTCGGCGGGCTGCTGATCGCGACCTGGGGCGTGGCCGCCAACTACGCCGCCGCGGCGGCGGCGACCGTCCTGACCGCGTTCAGCATCAGCCGCCTGCCCTCCTACCCCGCGCCGGGAACCGGCCGGGAACCGCCCCTGCGCGCGATGGCGGCCGGACTGACCTTCGCGGTGCGCCACCGCACGGTCAGGAGCGTGCTGGTCGCCGGGCTGGCCACGATGCTGCTCAGCGGCCCCGTCGTCCTGCTGCCCGCGCTGGTGAAGACCCATCTCGGCGGCGGCGAGAGCGTGCTCGGCCTGCTCTACAGCGCCCCGGCGATCGGCGCCGTGGCCGGCTCGCTCACCAGCGGCTGGATCGGCGCCGCCCGCCGCCCCGGCCTCGCGCTGCTGACGTCCCTGCTCGTGATGGGGCTCGCCGTGCTCGCCACGGGCCTGAGTCCCGTCCCGCTCGCGGCGTTCCTCGCCCTCACCGGGTACGGCGCCGGCCGCGTCCTGACCGACATCCTCCGCTTCACCCTGCTGCAGCGGCACACGCCCGACGAGATCAGAGGCAGGGTGGCGAGCCTCTGGCAGGCGCAGGTCGTGGCGGCCGCCGCGGCCGGCTCCCTCGTCGCCGGCGTACTGGCCGAGGCGTTCAGCCCCGCGACCGCCCTGATCGTGTACGGGGCGGGGGCCGGCGTCACCGTGCTCGTCCTGGCCGCCCTGCTGCCCGCCCTGCGCGAACCCGACAGCCAACCGGCACCGACGTCCTAGTCACACTCTATGTATGGAGGTTCCATGTCCAACCCGTTCGACGATGAGAACGGCACCTTCCTCGTCCTCGTCAACGACGAGGGCCAGCACTCGCTCTGGCCCGAGTTCGCGGACGTACCGGCCGGATGGGAGGTGGTCCACGGGCCGGGGACCCACGCCGCCGCCCTCGAGTACGTCGAGCGCCACTGGACCGACATGCGGCCGCTGAGCCTGCAGCGGGCCATGGACCGTTAGGCGCCGGTGAGCACCACGACGACCCCGCGGATCGCGGGCGGCTCCCCACGGGCCGCCCGCGAACTGCTGCGATGGTGCCTGCGCGGCGAAGCGCGGGCGATCGCGGCCGCCGCCGCCCTCACCACGCTGTGGCAGCTCGCGCTCGTGTCGCTGCCGCTGTCGATCCAGCGCGCCCTCGATGAGGGGCTCGTCGCCGCGGACCGGGCGGCGCTGCTGCGGTGGAGCGGGGTGATCGCCGGCACCGGGCTGCTCGCCTGGCTCGCCCAGCACGCCGGCCAGCACCTCGACTACATGGCCGGCGCCAAGATCATCACCCGGTTGCGCCGGCGGCTCTCCGCCCACCTGCTCACCCTCGACACCCGTACGGCCGCCGCCTTCGGCCGGGGCGACCTCCAGGCGCGCAACTCCCACGACGTGGACCTGATCTGGATCTGGGTCGGCGGCACCACCGCCCTCCCGCACCTGGTCATCGGGCTCGTCACGGTCGTGGTGGCGGTCGCGTTCCTGCACCCGTTGCTGGCGCTGCTCTGCCTGGGCTGCGTGGCCGCCGTCCTCGTCACGAACGTCGTGTTCGGCCGGGTGCTCGGCGTACGCAGCGGCGCGCTGGCGGCGGCCCAGGGGCGGCGCGCCGACGTCGTGGACGAACTGGTCGGCGCGGCCCTGACCGTCAAGGGAGCCGGCGCCGAGCAGGCCCTCGTCGGCACCCACCACGACCACAGCGCCGAGGTGAGCCGGAAGGCGCTGGCCGTGATCCGGGCCGGCGCGGGCTGGTCGGCCGTGTCGTCCTTCGTGCCGCTGCTGGCCATCGCTCTGGGCGTCGCCGCTGCCGCCCCCGCCGTGGCGGCGGGCACGATGACGGTGGGCGGGCTGGCCGCGTTCGCGTCCTGGATGCTCATGCTCACCGCCACCTCGACCACGTTGTCCGTGCGCGTCTCCCAGCGGGCCCAGGCGGTCGAGGCCGCCGCGCGGATCGCCGAGGTGCTGCGCGACGGCCCCGAGCCCTTGAGGGGGAGTGCCGCTCCTCCGGAACGTCCCGGCGGCGTGATCGAGGTCGTGGACCTGTGCGTCGAGCACGAAGGGCGCACGGTGCTCGGGCCGGTCGGCTTCCGCGTGGAGCCGGGCTCTTTCGCCGTCGTCACCGGTCCGGTGGCCTCGGGCAAGTCGACGCTGCTGCGGGTGCTGGTACGCCTGCAGGAACCCCGCCAAGGCCAGGTCCGCTACCGCGGCGTGGACCTGCGCGACCTAGACCCGGCCACTCTGCGCGAGCTGGTCACCCTGGTGCCCCAGCGGCCGGTGCTCGTGTCGGGCACCGTCGCGAACAACCTGACCCTCGGCCTGGACGATCCGCCGGGTCCCGCGGAACTACGCGCCGCCTTGCGCGCCGCGGCGGTCCTGGACGAGGTCGAGGCCCTGCCGGGCGGACTGGACGCGCTGATCGGGGAGGGCGGCGCCACCCTGTCGGGCGGCCAGCGGCGCCGGGTCGCGCTGGCACAGGCGTTGCTGCGCCGTCCCGACGTCCTGCTGCTCGACGACGTCACCTCCGCCGTGGACGAGCGCACCGAGCAACGGGTGCTGGCGGGCGTGCGCGACTGGCTCGGCGCCGGCACCGTGATCGCGGTCAGCCACCGCCCCGCCGTACTGCGGCACGCCGACCAGATCATCCCGATCGGCCGGGCCCATGGGTGAGGCCGGGAAACTGCGGGAGACGCCGTCGAAACGGGGCCTCGTCCGGGCCGCGCTGCCCTATCTCCGACCGCACCTCGCCCGGATCGGGTGGGGCGCCGGGCTGAGCCTGGCGGCGTCGGCGGCGGTGGCGCTGGTGCCGGCCGCCGTCGGCGCGATCGCCACGGCCGTGCTCGACGGCGACACGGACCAGATCACGACCGTGACGCTCGTCCTCCTCGGGCTCACCCTCGTCCATCTGGCGACGCGGCAGGGCGGCGACCTGCTGCTCGGCGCCGCGGGTGAGCGGCTGGTCCGCACGCTGCGCGAGCGGGCGGCCGAACGGCTGGCCGCGGCCCCGCTGCGGTTCGTGGAGAGCCACGCGGCGGGCGAACTCGTCGGCCGGGCCACCGCGGAGATCGCCGAGCTGGCCGTGTTCGTCCGCCAGCAGGTGCCCGCCCTGCTCGCCTCCGCCGGCTACCTGCTCATCGGCGGATACGTACTGGTGAGCAGGTCGTGGCTGCTGGCCGTGGTGCTGTTCGCCGCGTTCATGCCACCGGCGCTGTACGTCCTGCACCGCTTCCGGGTCCGCTCGGCCACCGCGTGGGACGTCGAGGCGGACCGGCAGGCGAAGGTGGCGGCCACGTTCGCCGAAAGCCTGGAGGCCCGCGAGACCATCCAGCTCGCCGGTGCGGCCCGCCAGTGGGACCGCCGCTACGCCCGCGACAACGACCGGCTGCTGGACGGCATCGCCCAGACCACCCGCGCGCTCAACACCATGACCGCCATCCAGGCGTTCGAGTGCCTGGCCATCGCCGGGGTGATCCTGCTGGGCGGGGTCCTGCTCGGGGGCGGGCCGGGCGAGGTGGGCACCGTCGTGGTGTTCGTGCTGTCGTGCCGCGGCATGTTCGACTCCTTCATGGAGCTGACCCGCCTGGCCGGCGGCGTCCAGCGGACCAGGGTCGGGCTGGCCCGCGTCCTGGACCTGCTGGCCGCCACCGAGCCCCCGCCCGCCTCCGGCCCGGACCGGCCGGGAACCGGGCGCGGGCTGCACCTGGACGCGGCCTGCTACGCCTACGTCCCGGGCGAGGACGTCCTGCGCGAGATCACGCTCGCGTTCCCGCCCGGCGAGCGCGCCGTCGTGGTGGGCGCGACCGGCGCGGGCAAGTCCACGCTCGCCAAGCTCATGGCCGGCCTCTACACCCCCGACCGGGGGACGGTCCGCCACGACGGCGCCGACCTGGCCGCTCTCGACCCGGCCGAGCGGCGGCGGCGCGTCGCGCTGATCCCGCAGGACGTGCAGACCGTGCGTGGCACGATCGCCGCCAACCTCGCCCTGGGCACCGGCTCCGGCCCCGCGGACCTGGAGCGGGCGATCACGCTGCTCGGCCTGGACGGCTGGCTGCACGGCCTGCCCGCCGGGCTCGACACCGAGACCGGCGCGCGCGGCGCCCTGCTGTCGGCGGGCGAACGCCAGCTCATCGGCCTCATCCGGGCCGTGCTGCTCGGCCCCGCCGTCCTCATCCTCGACGAGGCCACCGCGGACGTCGACCCCGCCACCGCGGCCCTCATCGAGGGCGCGCTCGAACGGCAGGCGGGCGAGCGCACCCTGATCGTCATCGCCCACCGCCGCGCCACCATCGACCGCTTCTCCCGCCGCGTGGAACTGCGCGGCGGCGAAGTGGCCACACACCCCACCCCTGAGGAGACGACGTGAGCAACGACCTTTTCCCCGCCGAGGTCATCGCGACCCGCCACGTGACCCCGCTGATGATCAGGGTCACGCTCGGCCTGGACGGCTATGTCAGCAGCGGCGCGGCCGACGAGTACTTCAAGATGTTCTTCCCGGCGGAAGGACAGCGTGAGCCCGTGCTGCCCGAGGTCGTCGAGGGCCGCTGGGTGTACCCGGAGGGCGTGCCGGAGCCGGTGCTGCGCACGTACACGGTGCGCCGGTTCACCCCGGCCACCGGCGAGATGGACGTCGATTTCGTCCTGCACGAGGGCGGCGTGGCCGCGCCCTGGGCCATGAGGGCGCGTCCCGGCGACAAGGTCGGGGTGTCGGCGGCCCACGGACTCCACCGCCCGCCGCGCGAGGCGTCCTGGCAGCTCATCGTGGGTGACGCGACCGCGCTGCCCGCTATCGGCCGCATCGTGGAAGAGCTCCCCGCCGGAACCAGCGCGAAGGTGTACGCCCAGGTCGCCGGCCCGGCCGAACGCCAGGAGTTCGACACCCGGGGCCAGGCCGACATCACCTGGCTGTACCCGGGCGACGCCGGCCTGCCGGAGATCGTCCGGCGGCACGACGTGCGCGACGCCTACGTCTGGGCGGCGGGCGAGGCCGCGGCCATGCGGGCGATCCGCAAGCACCTGCGCCACGAGCGGCGGCTGCCCGCGGACAACTTCGCCACGCTCGGCTACTGGCGCCCGGCCGCCGAGGAGTGGCAGCGCCGCTTCGAGCAGGTCGCCCCCGACGTCAGGGCCAGGGTCGCAGTGACGCGGGAGCGGGGCGGCGACACCGAGCAGTGCCAGGACGAGTTCGACGCGGCCCTGGAAGCGGCGGGCCTGTGAGCCAGACCGCGGAGGACCGCTACGCCGACTTCTACGCCAGGCAGCTGTCGAGCCCGACGCTGGCGCGCATCTACCTCGACGTCTACGGCGACGACCATCCCGAGGAACTGCGCCCGTTCGGCTTCGTCACCAGGACGGACCTGGCCCGCTTCGCCGTCCTGCTGGAGCTGCGGCCGGGGATGTCCCTCGTGGACCTGGGCTGCGGCAGGGGCGGGCCGGGGATCGCGCTGGCGCGCGCGGCGGGTGCCCGGCTGCTCGGCCTGGACCCCCTGGCCGTCGCGGTGGAGGGCGCGCGCGAGCTGAGCGTGTCGCTCGGCCTGCCCGAGGCGCGCTTCGCCGTCGGCGGTTTCACCGCCACGGGCCTGGAGCCGGCGTCCTGCGACGCGGTGCTGAGCGTGGACGCGCTGTGGATGGTGTGGAACAAGCGGGCCGCGTTCGCCGAGGTGGCCCGGGTGCTGCGGCCCGGCGGCAGGTTCGTGTTCAGCACCTGGGAGCCGTCCTACCTCGATCACGGCGGGCTGCTGGCCGCGGCCGGGTTCACCGTGACGGCCAAGGAGGAGGCCGATCGATGGCTGGAGCGGCAGCTGCGGGTGTACGAGCTGGTGCGCGCGCGGGCCGCGGCGCTGGAGGCGGAGCTGGGTCCTGGGGCCTCCGTCCTGCTGGAGGAGGCCAGAGACACGCCCGCCACCCT
Organism: Nonomuraea sp. NPDC059023; assembly: GCF_042740095.1. NCBI lineage: Bacteria > Bacillati > Actinomycetota > Actinomycetes > Streptosporangiales > Streptosporangiaceae > Nonomuraea > Nonomuraea sp. NPDC059023. The sequence continues at coordinate 158,973 of NZ_JBHYIO010000012.1, forward strand.
GCCGGCCAGCCCGCGCGTGATCATGGCGGCCACGAAGGCCGGGTGAGGTCAGGGGGAGGCGGCGGGGGAGCGGCGGGCCAGCAGTGAGTCGCGGATCTCGCCGGCCCTGACCGCCACCGTGGACAGCAGCGTCGAGGTCAGGCCGTGGGTGTGCTCGGTCGCCCCCTGAAGGTAGATGCCGGCCTTGACCTGCGGGGCGAGGACGATCCTGTGGTCGCGGTGCATGCGCAGGGCGTCCTCCTCGTCGCGCAGGCAGAACTTGGCGGCCTCGCCGAGCAGCGCGGCCGGGTCGTGCGGGCGGTAGCCGGTGGCGTGCACGAGAACATCGGCGGCCAGGACCTCGCGCCGGCCGGTCGGCAGGTCCTCGACGGTCACGTCCAGGCCGCCGGCGTGCTCGCGGACGTCGTGGACCCGCGAGACGTTCAGCATGCGCAGCCGCTGCCTGCCGTGCAGCCGTTCGCGGTACATGGTCGAGGACAGCGACTGGATGAGGTCGATGTCGACGACGGAGTAGTTGGTGCCGCGGTGGTAGTCCAGGATCGAGCGTTTGACCTCGGGCGGGGCGCCGTAGAAGACGTCCACGGCCGCCGGGTCGAACACGCGGTTGGCGAACGGGCTGTCATCGGCGGGGGTGTAGCCGAACTTGCCGAACACGCCGCAGACCTCGGCCTCGGTGAACGTGCGGTGCAGCAGGTCGACCACCTCGGCGGCGCTCTGGCCGGCGCCCAGGACGAGCGCCCGGCGTACCGGCTCGCCCGATTCGAGGCGCTGCGCGATGCGGGGGAGGACCTCGCTGGTGTGCCAGACGCGGTCGGACAGGACCGTGTCCGGCGGCAGGTGCGGTTTGAGTCCCATGGCGATGGACAGGTTGCGGGCGCGCCGCCGTACCCGGCGGCCGTCCTGGGCGGTGACCACGTCGAACGCGCGTACCTCGCCGCGCTCGTGCACCGGTTCGACGGCGACGACCTCGGCGGAGTACTGGGTGAGGTGGCTCAGCCTGCCCGCCGCCCACTCGAAGTAGTCGTGGAACTCCGCCCGTAACGGGAACAGCGTCTTCTGGTTGACGAAGTCGACCAGGCGCCCCTTCTCCCGCAGGTAGTACAGGAAGCTGAAGTCGCTGCTCGGGTCGCGCATGGTGACCAGGTCCTTCGGAAAGGACACCTGCATCGTCGCGTCGTCGATGAGGATCCCCCGGTGCCAGCCGAACCGCGGCTGCCGCTCCAGGAACCTGGCGGTGAGCGGCGGCGCCGCGGTGTGTTCTTCGAGGGCTATGGCCAGTGCCAGGTTCGACGGTCCGAACCCGATGCCCAGGACGTCGAGAACGTGCATGGTCACCCGCATTCTCCTTGAGTCAGCCTCGCCCTGCCCGCCACTGGGCGGTGAGCAGAGCCACCAGATACAGCCCGCCGATCACCCCGGTCAGAATGCCCACGGGCAGCTGTACGCCGGGTATCACCCGCTGGGCGGCGAAGTCGGCGGCCACGAGCAGCAGCGCCCCCATGAACGCCGACGACATCACGCCCTCCCCGCTCGTCCGGGTGAGCCTGCGGGCCAGTTGCGGGGCGGCCAGCGCCACGAACGCGATCGGCCCGGCGGTGGCCGTCGCGGCGGCGGTCATGGCGACCGACACCAGCATCAGCCCCAGCCGGGACCGCTCGACCGCGAGCCCGAGCCCGCGCGCCTGCTCGTCGCCCAGCCCGAGCAGCCGCAACCGGCCGCTCATGGACGCCGCCGCGGGCAGCAGTACCGCCAGCAGGACGGCGAGGACGGCGGTGTTGCTCCAGGTGGAGCCGTTCAGCGAGCCGATGAGCCAGCGCTGGGCGTTGGCCGCGGTCTCGACCTCGGCCCTGGCCAGCAGGTAGCTGTTGACCGACACCAGGATGGAGGTGATGCCGATGCCCATGAGGATGAGCCGGTATCCCTGCACGCCCCGCTTGAACGACATCACGTAGACGGCCAGCGACACCACGCCGCCGCCGGCGAGCGCGCCGCCCGCCACCTGCGCGGAGTCGCCCGCGAGCAGCACGATCACCAGGATGCCGCCGGTGGCCGCCCCGGTGGTGAAGCCGATGATGTCGGGGCTGGCGAGCGCGTTCTGGGTCAGGCCCTGGAAGATCGCCCCGGCGGCGCCGAGCCCCGCCCCGATGAGCAGCGCGCACAGCACGCGCGGCAGGCGCAGGTCGGCGACGATGAAGCGGTCGCCGCCCGGCCCGTCTCCGGTGAGCGCGGCCAGGACGTCAGGGAGGGGGATCGGGTAGTCGCCCACCGCGAGGGCGACCATGCCGAGCCCGGCGGCGGCGCAGGCCAGCAGCGCGCACACGATGACCGTGCGGATGGAGACGCGGGCCGACACGCGGTCGCCGAACAGGCGTACCGTCTTGCCGGGGACGGCCGTCATGGTCTTCACAGCTTCGCCAGCCTCCTCCCGCGGACCAGCCACATCAGCACGGGCGCGCCCAGGCACGAGGTGATGATGCCGACCTCCAGTTCGCTCGGCCGGGCCAGTACGCGTCCGGCCAGGTCCGCGCCGAGCAGCAGGATGGGCGCCACGACCATGCTGTACGGGATCACCCACCGCTGGTCGGGGCCGGTCAGCAGGCGCACCATGTGCGGCACCGCCAGCCCCACGAACACGATCGGCCCGGCCGCCGCCGTCGCCCCGCCGCACAGCAGCGTGATGGCGACGGCCGTGAGCACGCGCACGTGTCCGAGCCGCAGCCCCAGCGCGCGGGCGCTGTCGTCGCCGAGCGCCAGCACGTTGAGCGAGGGCGCCAGGACCAGCGCCATCGCCAGGCCGATCAGGATGAACGGCAGCACCTGCTCGACCACCTTCATGTCCCGGCCGGCCAGAGCGCCGATGGCCCAGAACCGGTAGCGGTCGAAGGCGATCGGGTCGATCAGCAGGACGGCCTGGATGATCGAGGTCAGCACCACGCCGATGGCCGTTCCGGCCAGCGCCAGCCGTACGGGGGTGGCCCGGCCGCCGCCCGCCGAGCCGATGCCGTACACCAGCAGGGAGACGGCCAGCGCGCCCGCGAACGAGAACCACACGTACGAGGTGAGCTGGTCGAGCCCGAAGAACGCGACCGCGAACACCACGGCGGTGGCCGCGCCCGCGTTGACCCCGAGCAGGCCGGGATCGGCCAGGGGGTTGCGCGTCATGGACTGCATGAGCGCGCCCGACACGCCGAGCGCGGCGCCGGCCAGCAGCCCGACGAGCGTCCTCGGCACGCGCATCGAGGTGACGATGAGCGCCGAGTAGGAGTCGTCGGGCGACAGCAGGGCCGAGATCACCGTGGCGGGCGACATCTGCAACGAGCCCAGTCCCACGCTGAGCAGGCACACGAGGAACAGCACCCCGCAGGCCACCACCAAGGCGGCGCCGCGCAGCGCAGCACGGCCCCGGTGGCCGTCGCTCACGCGTTTCCGGCCTTTTCCAGGGCCGGTTTCATGGCGTCGAGGAGGTAGGGGATGTTGCGCACGGTGGGGGTGCGCATCGCGCCGATCTTCTCGGCGTCCAGGACCAGGTACGTGCCGTCGCGCACGGTGGGGATCTTCTTGAACAGCTCCGACTTCTCGAACGCGGTCATCTCCTCGTCACTGAAGCCGCCGATGAACATGAGGTCGCCGTCGAGCGCGCCGAGTTGTTCGTAGCTGAGGAAGCCGGTCTCGCCGCCCTTGGCCTCCAGCGCCGTCAGCCCCGGGGCGGGGCCGAGTCCCATGGTCTGGAAGAAGCGGACGAGGTGGTCGTTGGCCTTGGCGCCGGCCTGGACGGTGCCGGGCTGGCGCAGCACGACGTACTGCACGGTCTTGCCCTTGATCCCCGGGTACGTGGTGGCGACCCCGGACAGCGACGCCTCGGCCTTGGTCACGGCGGCCTGGGCCTCGGCGCTCTTGCCCAGGACCTTGCCGACGGTGAGCAGGATCTCCTGCCAGGTGCCGTCCTGGTTGTCGGCGCCGATGATGCCGATGGTGGGCGCGATCTTGCTGAGCGCGGCGTACAGGCCCTTGTTGGAGGTGACCTGGTACGAGCCGAAGATCACGTCGGGGCGCAGCTTGGCGATCTCCTCGACGGAGATGTCGGCCACGGTGTTGATCGGCGTGGTCGTGGACTCCTTGAGCAGGTCGGCGTTCCACGGGGCGAAGACCGGCTGGGTGGCGCTCCACCGGTTGGCCGCGACCGGGACCACGCCGAGGGCCAGGGTGGCGTCGACCCAGCCGGTGCTGAGCGCGACGACGCGGGCGGGGGCCTTTTCGATGCGGCTCTCCCCGGCCGCGTGCTTGATCGTGACGGGGAAGGCGCCCGCCTGCTGAGGCGCGGGCGGCGCCGAGGTGGGCGCTGCGCTCCGTACGTTGCTGCCGCACGCCGCCAGCAGGACCAGGACCAGGCCTAACGCGGCGGCCCTCAGGGTTGCCGAGGTTCGGGGTGGGGCTTCATGCCGTGCCAAAGGACGGCTCCTTTCGACGTCATCCGACGTGGTGCACGACAAGTATGATCCCTGAAGTTAGGTTAGGCTAGCCTAACTAAAATATTCCCCGAGAACGCCTCAGGCGGTGAGGATCGCCGCCCAGGTGACGGCCAGCAGCAGCACGCCGAGGCCGAAGTCGAGCACCATGCAGAACTCGGTCAGCGAGCGGGTGACGACCTTGTCGCGGCGGTGGTGGATCACGTCCCAGACGCCGTGCCCGATGGCCGCCAGCGCCGCCAGGTGGACGGCGAGGACCGGGCCGGCCGTCATCGCGGTCAGCGCGATCGCGGAGTAGCCGGCGAAGGCGGCCGCCTGGATGCCGAGTTCACGCCGGTCGATCCGGTCGCCGCGCAGCAGGCCGTACACCAGGAAGATCGCGGCGGCGGCGAGGAGCAGCACGATCGCGTCCAGCGCGGTGGCCATGCCGATGCTCACCAGGACCGAGGCGAGGACGGCGACGATCCAGCTGGCGCGGCGTGAGCCGAGCGCCGCGGCGCCGAGGTAGCAGAGGGCGGCCAGGATGATGATCATGGCGGCGACGTGCGCGTCGGGGCCGGTGAGGGCGAGGACGACCAGGCCGACCATCGTCGGCCACCGGGCCAGGAGGGCGTCGCGGTAATGGGTGAGAGTTCGCATGGGTGACAGCGTGCGGGCATTTCCGAACAACGCACCCATGCGGATTGTCATCAGATCTTGTGCGCTTCGCGGGATCTGAGGGCCGACCACAGCTTCGCCGTACTGCTCCGCCGCCCCCAGGCGATCACCAGAGACAGGGCGAGCAGGACGAGCGGCAGGAACGCGCCGCCGCCCATCACCAGCACCTGGGTCAGCGTCGCGCCGACCATGAGCGCCGCGAACGCCAGCGCGGCGAGCCCGGCCAGCGGCGGCACCAGCAAGCCGATGACGCCCGCGACCTCCAGCGCGCCGACCAGATAGCGCAGCCAGTCACCCGCGCCGATCGCGTCGAACGTGCTCGCGGCCGGCTCCGCGTCCGCGAACTTGCCCAGCGCCGCCAGCAGGAACGCCGCCGCCGTGACGACCTGAAGGATCCACAGCCCGATGGTACGTAGCGAGGTTGTCATGATCCCGACGCTAGGTTCCCGGCCCGGGATTCAGAATGCAGGTAACGCCCAAGCGAGGGTGTACCTGCCTGCACTGTCTATAGAGTCGGAACATGCTCCACGCGCTCTACGCCCGCAGGCTCCGTGCCCAGGTCACCCGCGTTCCCCGGCACGTCGGCCTGGTCATGGACGGCAACCGGCGCTGGGCCCGCGAGGAGGGCTTCGCCAACCCGAGCGTCGGCCACCGCTACGGCGTCGAGCACATCCAGACCGTCGCCGGCTGGTGCGCCGAACTCGGCATCAAGGAGGTCACGATCTACGTGGCCTCCTCCGACAACGTGCGCAAACGCGCCTCCGAGCAGGTCACGTTCTACATGGAACTGATCGAGAAGGTCATCGCGGGCAGCCTGGTCGCCTCCTCGCCCCTGTGGCGGCTGCACGTGGCGGGCCGCCTCGACGAACTGCCCGACTCGACCGCGCACGCGCTCAAACTCGCCATGGAAGCCACCGCGGGCCGCGAGCACGGCCACGAGCTCACGCTCGCCATCGGCTACGACGGCCGGCAGGAGGTCGTGGACGCGGTCCGCGCCCTCCTGGAGACCGACGGCGCCGACCTGTCCGAGCTGGCCCGGACGCTGACGGCCGACGACATCGCCGCCCACCTCTACACCAGCGGCCGCAGCGACCCGGACTTCATCATCCGCACCAGCGGCGAGCAGCGCCTGTCCGGCTTCCTGATGTGGCAGGCCGCCCACGCCAAGCTGCACTTCTGCGACGTCAACTGGCCCGGCTTCCGCCACATCGACTTCCTGCGGGCCCTGCGCACCTTCGCCCGCGACACCCGGAGCTGACCGCTCAGTCCGGAAGGTCGCCGAAGCCGTACTCCTCCGCCAGGTCCGCCACACGGACGGTGCGCCCGGCGTGCCGGGCGACCCCGGCGTCGGCCAGCAGCGCCCGCACCGCCCGGCCGGGGAACTCGATCGAGTCGCCGCCCGGCGGCATCCGGTCGCCGAAGGCGGCCATGATCGCCTCCGTCCGGGTGAAGCCGGGCGACAGGGCCAGTGCGGTGACGCCGTGCGGGCGCAGGTCGTGGGCGAGCGTACGGGCGAGGCGGCTCACGCCGGTCATGGCCAGGTCATAGAAGACGTGACCGGCGATGACCTCCGCCTCGGGGTCGGCGTAGCCGGTCATGACCAGCAGGCCGCGCCGTTCGATCAGCAGGGGAGCGGCGTGCCAGGCCGCGACCAGGTGGCTGCGGACGCCGATCTCCATCATGTTCCGCCAGTGCTGTATCGGCAGCGTCCAGAACGGCCCGCCGGCGAACGGCAGCGCGTTGCCGGCGCACGCGTTGGCGACCAGGAGATCGAGCCCGCCCCGCTCGGCGCGGACCCGCTCGAACAGCGCCGCCACGGCGTCGTCGTCGGCGTGGTCCACGACGACGGGGACGCCGTGGCCGCCCCGGTCGTTCACCTGGCCGGCGGTGTCCTCAACGGTGCCGGGCAGGTCGGAGTGGCGGTGGGCGCGGGATTCGCGGTCGGTGACGTAGACGGTGGCGCCGGCTTCGCCCAGCACCAGCGCGATCCCGCGGCCGACACCCCGAGCCGCCCCGGTCACGACGGCCACGAGTTCGGCGGACATGAGGGCCTCCTTCGGCGAGTGTCCTGACTCCTACCCGCCTTCCGCCTGGCCGGGCAGGGTCACGCTCAACCGCTTGCCGGGGTAGCGCTCCAGCAGGCGGGCCCGGCCGCTGCGCACGTCGACCGCGTAGGTGAGCAGGCCCGTGCTGCCCGAATAGCTGAGGTCGATCTCCCCGGAGCTGCGCCAAGGGCCGGTCGCGGTCACGGCGCCGCGGTCGTCGGGCAGGCCGCGGACGGGCACCGTACGCAGGGTTCTGCCGGTCTTGGCGTCCAGCAGGGTCAGCTTGTTGCGGAGATGGTCCTTGTGCCGGACCGCGGCGACCGTGCGGCCGTCGGGGGCGGGCTCGCTGAACATGATGAACACGCCGTCGAACCGCACCGGCTTGCCCCCGCCGGTCACCGGCATGAGCCACAGGTCGGTCTTGAGGTAGCGCACCAGCGACACCACGCCGTCCTTGACGCTGACCGGCTCGAACTTCCCCGGCACCGACACAGTCGCGCCGGTACGCACGTCGATGACCATCCCCGGCTCCTTGCTGCCTTCCTGCGGGTCGAAAGCCAGGTAGCGGCCGTCGTCGGAGACGAGGAGCAGGGAGCCGACGCCGACGCGGTCCTCGCCCAGCCGCAACCGCGACACCGTCCGGGTGCCGCGCTTCAGGTCGTGGACCACGTGCGCCCCCTCCTGGGGGTCGTAGTAGGCGAGCGTGCCGCCGTCACGGCTGATCGCCACCGGCGCGGCGAGCCCCCCGTGGAGGTACGCGGGGGCGTGCGGCAGCCGGTAGGTCCTGCCCGAGCGGGTGACGACCCGCCACTCCGACGCGGAGCAGTCGTGCTCGGGCTTGACGCGGCAGGGTGTACGGAAGGCGTAGCCGAGCGGGCCCACCGCGGTGGCGGGCAGGTCGGGCGCCTTCTTCACGCCCTCGGCCGCGACCGGGCTCACGGTGCTCTGCCACGGCAGCGTCACCACGGCTCCGGCGACGGCCAGCACCGTGGCGGTGGCCAGGGCGGCGACCACCCGGCCGGTACGCCGCCTGCGCAGGTGGCCCGCGATGGCCGCCTCCGCCAGATCCACGCGTGGGGCCTGCTCGGCCAGATCGCCGAGCGCGTCACGCAGCCTCGTCATCGGGCCACCTCCTCGATCACATGTTCCGACAGCAGACCGGCCAGCTCCGGCGCCTGCGCGCGCAGGCGCGAGAGCGCGTGGTGGGTCTGGCTCTTGACGGTTCCCAGCGAGCAGCCCAGCACCTGGGCGGTCTGCGCTTCCGTGAGGTCCTCCCAGAACCGCAGCACGAGCACGGCCCGCTGCTTGGGAGTCAGCCTGGCCAGCGCCTGGCGCAGCACGATGCGGTCCAGCGCGGCCTCGTCATAGCGCCGCCCGTGCTCGGGCAGGCTGGCGCTGGGCGACTCGGGGCGGGACCGCCGCCGCCAGGAAATGTACTGGTTGACCAGCGCTTTGCGCGTATAGGCCTCGGGGTTGCCGTCGCGGGCCAGGCGGGCCCAATGGCCCACCACCTTGACCAGGACGCTCTGCAGCAGATCCTCGGCAAGGTGGGCGTCCCCCGTGAGCAGGTACGCGGTCCGCATGAGCGCCTGCTGGCGGGCCAGCACGAACTCGCGGAAGCCGGCGTGTGGTTCCAAGATTCGTTCTCCTCTCACCCCAGTCAAACGCCACGTACGGGGCGAAAGGTTGGAACCCTTATCTGATCAGTCCGGCCGTGACCTACAGCGGCCCGCGTGACCACGGCCCGCGGATGGCGAACGTACGCCCGGGAGGGTCGAGTGCGGCAGTGTGGCCGAGACAGTTGACGAACAGCACCGAGCCGTCAGGGCTGAAGCAGGCTCCGGCGAACTCGCTGTCGTTGTCGATGTTCACGGCGAACTCGAACGGCTGCCCGCCCCGTGGATCCAGGCCGATCAGCCGGTTGACGTTGTCCAGGCCCGGTGCCAGCGGGTGCGGGTCGGCGTCGGCGGAGGAGGCGTCGTCCTCGCACAGGACGATGCCGCCGCGCGGGGTGAAGGTGAGGTTGTCGGGGGAGTCGAGTTCTTTGCGTCCCGGCGATTCGTAGACGAGCACCAGCGTGTCGGAACGGCGATGGCGGCCGGGGACGAGCTGCCAGACCTGGCCGTACCCCTCGCGGTAGCCGTCGGCGTTGGGGGCGTCGCCGTTCTTCGCGTCGCCGCCGCTGGTGGAGCTGAAGAAGATGGCGCCGTCGCCGTACCAGCAGCCTTCGAGCCGGTTGAACTTCGCGCCTCCCTTGGCCAGCCCTTGCTGGGTGCAGGTCGGGGCGCCGTTCTCGAGATCCGGGTCAGGGTCGTCGATTCTGACCCACTCCACCGGCAGGCGGCTGCCCATCGTCTGGCCCTCGCGGCAGTCGTACTCGCCGGCGCCCTTGACCTTGAGCATCTCCAGCACGCCGCCCGCGGCCAGATCGCGCGGGTTGCCGGGCCGGAAGCGGTAGAAGCCGTTGGGCTTGCCGGAGTCGTCCTCGGTCTCGTAGACGTAGCCGGTCCGCGGGTCGACCGCGATGGCTTCGTGGGAGAAACGGCCCATCGCGGTGAGCGGCATCGACGGAGCGGGTTCGCCCGGCCTGGGCCCGTTCAGCGGCACCTCGAAGATGTAGCCGTGCTTGCGCTGCCAGCCCCGGTCCAGGCCGGAGGTGGTCTCTTCGCAGGTCAGCCAGCCGCGGTTGTGAAGCATCCGGCCGCCGGCGCAGTTGACGATCGAACCGTTGAAGCTGACGAAGTGCTCCAGCGTCTCGCCGCTGCGCAGATCCACCTCAAGCGTGGTGGTGCCGCCGACGCCGAGCTCGTCGTAACGCCGGGATCCGGGCACGTGCACCCGGCCCGTCGGTGATCCCGGAGTCGTGCGGACCTCGTGGTTGCGGATCAGCCGGACGGTGTGGCGTCGCCTGCCGGGGAAAGCGGCCATGCCATCGTGGGCGATCGGGGTCGCGACCCCGTCGGTCATAGGGGTTCCGGTCTGACCGAGCACGATGTAGGAGAATCCCGAGGGCAGGGCGAGCAGCTCTTCGCCGGTGTTCTTGGAAGGGGTACGGCGCAGCGGGCCATACCCCGCCTTACCCGGGTCGGCGGCGGGTCGTCCGGCGTCGGCCCAGGACGCGTGGGCTGCCAAGGTCTCGATGGCGACACCGCCGGCCAGGACGCCACCGGCGGTGGCGAGGCCGCGGCCCAGGAAGGATCGTCGATCAAGCGCGGTCATGTGTGCCTCTCCTTGTGTGAACACACGATGAACAACTGCTTTTGCAGCGTAAACGCGCTGATCATCCCTGAGAGGGCCTATTTGTCAGTCGGTGAGCACGTGAATCACCTTCTCGATCAGGAGGCGCGTGTCAGCCGCGTTCGTGGTCAGTGCCTTTTCGATCACGTCGCCGCCCAGGCCGGATCCCGGCCGATGACGCCGAGCAGGCGGTCGAAGGCGGGGGCGTCGTCCGGCACCGCCACCGGCGGTCCGAACGCGCCGCGCTGCCTGCCCATCTCCACCATCCGGCCGGTGAAGCCGACGGCCACCGTCACGGTCTCCGGGTCCGGCTCGTACGGCTGCGCGGTGGCCTTGGCCAGGTCCCAGCCGTGGACGATCATGTCCACGAGGAACATGTGGCCCAGCACCGTCATCGGCAGGCCCATGGCGGCGCTGTCCCCCTCCCACGCCCCGGGCCGCGACCAGACGGCCAGCGCGCGCTCGGCCCGCTCGGGGAAGTCGCCGGCGTAGGGGCCCTGCTCGACGTACGGTCCCTTGGCGCCCAGCGACTCGAACAGCTCGGCGACCCACTCCAGGTGGGCGATCAGGGCTTCGACGTCGAACTTCGCGCAGGGCGTGGGTGCGGCGAACTGCTCCTGCCGTACGCCGCGCACCACGCCGGCGGTACGTTCGGCGGCACGTGTCATCAGCGGCATCATGTGGTCCATGGCAGCGATGATTCCCCGTCCGTCACAGGCGCGGCTTGTAGAAACGCGACAGCGTGGCTGGGTGGACCCTTATGCCGGGCTCGCGGCCTTCGACTTCACCCGGCAGGCGCCGGCGCCCGGCCTCGCGGCGTTCGTGGACCACTTCTGGGTCGTCACCTGGAAGGAGCTGGCCGAGCCGTACGTGCAGCGCATCGTCTCCCATCCCACCGTGAACCTGAACATCGCCCCGGACCACCGCCGGATAGCGGGAGTGATCAAGGGCGGTTTCTCCTACACGATGCGCGGAAGCGGGCGCGTGCTCGGCGTCCGCTTCCGCCCCGGCGGCTTCCGCACGTTCCTCGGCGGCCCCGTCTCCGAGCTGACCGGCCGTTTCGTGGAGATCAGCGACATGTACGGCGAGGCGGGCGCGGCACTGGCCGAGCGGGTCCTGGCCGAACCCGAGGCGCGGGCGGCGATCGCGCGGGTCGAGACGTTCCTGCTGGGTCTGGACCCGCGCGAGGATCCGCTGGCGGAGGAGGCGGCGGCGCTGGTGGCTCTGGCGGAGGCCGAGGTGCCCATGGTCAGGGTGGAGCAGCTGGCCGCCCGATCGGGCCGGTCGATGCGCTCGTTGCAGCGGCTGTTCCGGGACTATGTGGGGATCGGCCCGAAGTGGGTGATCCGCCGGTTCCGGCTGCACGAGGCGGCGGAGCGCATCTACCAGGGCCTCGACCTGGCAACGCTGGCGGCCGAGCTCGGCTACACCGACCAGGCCCACCTGACCCGCGACTTCACGGCGGCGGTCGGTATGACCCCGGCGGCTTACGCGCGTCGCAGATCTTGATCTACAAAGTAAAGGCGGTCGGTTGGTTGAAACCTACTTTCCGATTCGACAGCCAAGCCTCAACGGATAGAGCGGGGTGACCTCCAGGCGCGGTTCGGGGACGAGAGAGACCGCGCCTCGTCTCGTGAGGGTCAGGAGTCGGTGAGGCGGTCGGCGAGGGCGAGGATGCGGCGGGCCCTGGCGAGGACGGGGGCGTCGACGAAGCGGCCGTCGGGCAGGGCGAAGGCGGCCTGGCCGGTTTCTGTGGCGGCTTGCACGATTTCGGCGGCGCGGGCGGTTTCCTCGGGGGTGGGGCGGAAGGCTCGGCGGATCGCGGGGATTTGGCGGGGGTGGATGGCGGTGCGGCCGAACATGCCGAGGGCGCGGCCGGCCGTACAGGAGGCGATGAGGCCCTGTTCGTCGTGGACGTCGGGGTAGACCGACATCGGGACGGGGGGCAGGCCCGCGGCGGCGGCGGCGAGGACGACCTGGAGGCGCAGGTGGTCGAGGGCGGCCGGCGAGGTGAGGGAGAGTTCGGCGGTCAGGTCCTGCTCGCCGAGTGCGACTGAGGTGATGCGGGGGTGGGCGGCGATGGCGGCGGCGTTGAGGATGCCGGCGGCGGATTCGAGCAGGGCGCAGGCGGGGACGTCGAGGGTGTCCAGGGGTGTGGTGGATTCGACTTTGGGCAGGCGGACGGCGGTGAGGCCGGGTGCGCCGGTGAGGGCGGCGAGGTCGTCGCGGCCGCGCTGGGTGGTGAGGTCGTTGATGCGGACCTGGATGGGGATGCCGGGGTTGGTGTGGAGGTAGTCGAGGGCGTTGGCGCGGGCCTGGTCTTTGTGGTGGGGGGCGACGGCGTCTTCGAGGTCGATGATGATCTCGTCGGCGCCGGAGGTGGCGGCTTTGGCGAAGCGTTCGGGGCGGTCTCCGGGGACGTAGAGCCAGGTGACGGTCATGCGATGACTCCGGCTTCGCGCAGGGTGGTGATCTGTTCCGGGGTGTAGTGGAGTTCGGTGAGGATGGTGTCGGTGTCGTGGCCGAGGGGGCGGCCGGGCCAGCGGATTTCGCCGGGGGTTTCGGACATGCGGAACATGACGTTCTGCATGGTGACGGTGCCGAGTTCGGGGTCGGGCAGGTCGACGAAGGTGTTGAGGGCGGCGTATTGCGGGTCTTCGGCGATGTCGGAGATTTCGTAGATGGGGGCGATGGCGGCCTGGGCGGTTTCGAAGGCGGCGATGACCTCGTGGGCGTCGCGGGCGGCGATCCAGGTGGCGACGGCTTCGTCGAGTTCTTCGACGTGCTGGACGCGGCCGGCTCCGCTGGCGAACCAGGGTTGGGCGACGAGGTCGGGGCGGCCGACGAGGGTGACGACGCGTTCGGCGACGGGTTGGGCGCTGGTGGAGATGGCGAGCCAGCGGCCGTCGCGGGTGCGGTAGGTGTTGCGGGGTGCGTTGCTGCTGGAGCGGTTGCCGGTGCGGCGGGGTGTCACGCCGAGGGCTTTGTAGGCGCTCATCTGGGGGCCGAGGAGGCCGAGGATGGGTTCGATGATCGCCATGTCGATGATCTGTCCGTGGCCGGTGCGTTCGCGGTTGTGGAGGGCGACCATGATGGCGTAGGACATGGCGAGGCCGGCGATGCCGTCGGCGAGGGCGAGTGGCGGGAGTGTGGGTGGGCCGTCGGGCTGGCCGGTCATGGCGGCGAAGCCGCTCATGGCTTCGGCGAGGGTGCCGAAGCCGGGTTGGTGGGACATGGGGCCGAACTGTCCGAATCCGGTCATGCGGGCGATGATGAGCCGGGGGTTGGCGGTCAGCAGGTGTTGTGGGTCGAGTTCCCAGCGTTCGAGGGTGCCGGGGCGGAAGTTCTCGATGAGGACGTCGGCGTTGTGGGCCAGTTGCCGGATGATCTCCTGGCCTTCTGGGCGGGACAGGTCGATGGCGGCGTTGCGTTTGTTGCGTGACAGGGTTTTCCACCACAGGCCGACGCCGTCGACGGCGGCGCCGTGGCCGCGGGAGGGGTCGCCGCGCCGTGGGTGTTCGATTTTGATGACGTCGGCGCCGAAGTCGCCGAGCATCATGGCGGCGGAGGGTCCGGCGAACAGGGTCGCCATATCGATCACCCGAAGGTCGGGCAGGCTTGTCATGATGATGTAACTTATAAGAAATAAGTCATACGTCAACCCGCGCGACTCCGAAATACGGAACAATCACGGACATGCCGCCTACGCCGCCGATGAGTAAGGCTGATTACGTCTACAGCGTCCTGCTGGACGACATCCGCAGCGCGCGTATTCCGGGGGGCACCGCGCTGCGTGCCGCCGCGGTGGCCGAGCGCCTGGGTGTCTCGGTCACTCCCGTGCGCGAGGCGTTGCGCCGTCTGGAGAAGGACCGGCTGATCAGCTACGAGCCGCACCACGGCGCGACCGTCATCGACATGGGGGCGGACGCGCTGGAGGAGTTCTACGGGGTGCGCGCGGTGGTGGAGGGGCTGGGTGCGCGGCTGGCCGCCGCGCGGATCACTCCTGAGCATCTGGCGGGGTTGCACGCGTTGCACGCCGAGATGGTCGCTGATCTGGCCGCCGGTGCGCTGGCCGGGCTGGGGGAGAAGTCGCGGGCTTTTCATCTGTCGATCGCCGATATCGGGGGGCCGGCGTTTCTGGGGCAGCATGCCCGTGCGATTCGTAACAGTGTGCCGGTTCCGGCGGCGGCGTCGTTGTGGCTGGATCCGGTGCAGGCGCGGGGCAACCTTGACGCGCACGAGCACATTCTGGCGGCGTTGCGGGCGGCGGACGGCGACCTGGCCGAGAAGATCATGATCGATCATGTACGGCAGGCGGGCGTGTCCCGGGCATCGTGACCGGGGCGTGGGCCGGGGTGTCGTGAACCGGGGCATCGTGACCGGGGTTGGCGGCGTCCGACCGTGGGCTGATGTCGTTCAGACCGTGGGTTGATGTGGCCGGGCGGTGCTCGCCGCGACCCTGGACGCATGCTTCTACACACCCTGTTGTCCCTCGGCCTGCTCGGTCTGTCCTTCACCGGAATCTCGGCCCTGGGCCCGGCCACGGGCTCGGCCACCGCCACCGCCACGGCGTCGGTACCGGATTCGGCCGGGGTTGGGCCGTCGTCCGGTCCGGCCTGGAAGCCGTGTGGTCCGGGCGGCCTCGAATGCGCCCAGGTCAAAGTGCACGTCGACTACTCCAAACCCGGCGGCCGGAAGCTCACGCTGAGCGTCGCCCGCCTACGATCCACCGGCCCGGCGGCGTCCAAGGGGGTCGTGCTGGTCAACTTCGGTGGTCCGGGTCTGCAGGGGGTGACCGCCTGGCGTGACCATGCGGATTACTGGGCGAAGCCGTTCGACGGCCTGAGACGCGAGATGGACGTCGTGACCTGGGACACGCGGGGCTATCCCAACGGTCTGAGCCGGCCCGAGCTGGGGTGCGCGTGGCAGGACAGCCGCATGCCGGTCCCGCCGTTCCCCCGAAACCAGGCGGAGATGGACCGTCTGGCCTCTGACAACAAGGCTCGGGCCGGAGCCTGCCGTACGCACGACCCGGAGCTGTTCGACAACATGAGCTCGGCCGTCCACGCGCGCGACATGGAAGCCATCCGCCGGGCGCTCGGCGCGCCCAAGATCAACCTCTACATGGGCTCCTACGGCACCTGGTACGGCCAGTCCTATGCCAGGCAGTTCCCGCAACGGGTGCGCACCATGGTGCTCGACGGCGGCGGCAACCACGCCGACCCCTTCCTGCGCGAGCAACTCGCCCTCGCCCGCGACCTGGAACTGCGCATGCGCCGGTTCACAGCCTGGTGCGCCACCGACACCTCCTGTGCCCTGACCGGCCGTGACGTGCCCCGCCTGTGGCGCCAGCTCCTGCGCAAGGCGGCCAAGACCCCCATTCCGGCCCCCGCCGTGAAGGCCGCTTACACCCGCGAGCACCTCGAAGGCCTCCTGGCCGGACAGCTGATCCGGGCGGGTGCCGCCGACTGGCCCAAGCTCGCCAAGGCTATCGACCAGGCGACCCGGGGCGACGCCTCCGCCCTGGCGCCGGGAGGGAGGATCCCCTACCCGTCGACCAGCAAGTTCGCGGTCACCGAGTGCGGCGACGCCCCCGGGCTCTCCGACTACCGCGACCTGTCCGCCATGGTGAAGCGCCTGCGCAAGGAGTCCCCGAACTTCGGCCCCGGCGGCACGTCGCTGCCGTTCCTGCTGGGCTGTGTGGGCGCGGCCATCCCATCGGTGAACCCACCCGCGCCGTTGCCGTCCGGCGTGCCGCCGCTGCTGGCCATGGGCACGTGGGCTGACGCGCCGGCCACGTTCAGAAGCGTGGCTTCGGTCCCCGGCAGCTCCACAGTCCTGCAACCCGACACCGGCCACGAGATCTACGTCACCGGCTCGGCCTGCGCCCGCCAGCACGCCGACACCTACTTCACCACCGGAACCCTTCCCCCACCCAACACCACCTGCACCCCTTAACCCGCACACCCTGGCGGCTCGTCGGGGTCCGCCACGATGCGGGGCGCCGGCACCAGGAGCGTCTGCCGCCTCCGGAACACACCTCGTCTCTACGCCACGGAGCGGGCCAAGGCACACGCCTCCGGAGACATGCCACGTCGGTGCGCGGCGGTTGCGGGACATGCCGTGTGCGGGAAGGGCGTTTGCCTCTGGGGCACAGATCGGCGGGCGGCGGGCGTTGGGGTGGTGCGCTGTGTCATGGCGCGCAGTCGTGCCTCGGCGACGCGGGTCGGCCCCGTGGCGTGCGCTGCCCTGCGTATGCCTCCCAGTGTTGCGTGTCCCGACCCGCGTGCCCCAACCCGCTTCCCGGCCGGCGTGTCCCGGCCGGCGTGTCCCGACCCGCGTGTCTCGATCCGCGTGCCCCGACCCGCTTCCCGAACCGCGTGCCCCAACTTGCTTCCCGGCTGGCGTGTCCCGGCCAGCGTGCCCCGGAACTGCTTCCCGGTCCGTGTGTCCCGGTCCGCGTGTGTCGGGCTGGTGGCTTGTTGTGTCGGGGTGCGGTGCGTCCTGGGGCGGGTTGCCGGTGGTGACTGCGGGTGCTGGGCTGCCGGGTGGCTGGGGTTCTGGGTGGCCGGGGGTTCTGGTGGGTTGGGGGAGGGGGTTATGTGTTGGTGAGGATGAGGTCGAGGGCGGGGCGGACGGTGGAGGCGGGGGTGCCGTCGGCTACTTCGAGGAGGGCGGCGCGCCAGGCGGCGGTGAGGATGGGGGCGGCGCTTCTCAGGTGGTTCTCCAGCAGGGTGCGTAGGAGTTCGGTGATGGGGTCTTTTCGTGGTTCGGGGGGTTGTTCGGCCAGGATGCGGCAGGTGCCGAAGTGGACGGCGGTGTCGAAGGCGACCAGCAGGGCCGCGCGGATGGGGGCGGGGCCGGCGGCTGCTGCTGCTCCGTGCATGCGGTCGATGACGCGTTGTTCGAAGTCGTCGCGGATGACGCCGTAGAGGCCGAGTTTGGAGCCGAAGTGGTGGTAGAGGGCGCCGGTGGTGACGCTCGCCTTGGCGGCCAGGTCGGTGACGTTGACGGCGTCGTAGCCGTCGCGTTCGAAGCGGTGGAGTCCGGCTTCGATGAGCCGTGCCTTCGCTGAGCCGGGTACGGGAATGGATGCGCGCACCACACCATCGTAATTGATTGACGCGATAACGTAAACGGATTATGTTCAGGCGTATGAAGCTTATCTTCCTCTATCAGCCGGTGACCGATCTGCAGGAGTCGTTGGCGTTCTACCGCGACGTGCTGGGGCTCGATGAGTCGTGGCGGGAGGGCGAGACGACCGTGGCGTTCCACCTGCCCGGCACCGAGGTCGAGCTGATGCTCGACGTCCCGCCCGGCGAGGGGCCGGAGTGGGGGAGGGGCGGCGGGTTCATGGTCGACAGCGTCGACGACTACATCGCCGCCCATCCCGGGCTGAAGTGGGTGGGTGAGGTCCTGGAGTTGCCCGACGGCAAGAGCGCGGCGTTCCTCGACCCCTCGGGTAACCCCATCCACCTGTTCGACCAGAGCACGGCGGGACCGCGGTAGGTCCTACGCCTTCGGTTCCTGCTGGATGCGTACCAGGTTGCCCGACGGGTCGCGCAGGGCGCAGTCGCGCGGGCCCCAGGGCTGTTCGATGGGCTCCTGCAGGATCTCGGCGCCGGAGGCGCGGGCGTTCTCGAAGGTCTTGTCGAGGTCGTCGGTGCGCAGGACGATCATGGGCATGACGCCCTTGGTGAGGAGTTCCTGGATGGCGTCGCCGTCGGCCTGGGAGCGGCCCGCGTGGGGTTCCGACAGCACGATCTCGGTGCCGGCCTGGGACGGGGTGCCGAGGGTGACCCAGCGGAATCCGCCGGAGGCGACGTCGTTGCGTACCTCGAAGGCGAGGGCGTCGCGGTAGAAGGCGAGGGCTTCGTCGACGTCGTTGACGGTGACGTGGCAGTACTGAAGTGCGATGCTCATGCCGCCCACGTTAGGCGGCGGCCTCGCGTTTGGCTTCTTCGATCCTGCTCGGCGCGTCGCGGGTGGGGCGGGTGCGCAGCCGTGCCACGCACGGGGGCATCGCGGCCACGGCGCTGTGCTCGCGGGCGCGGTAGGCGCTCGGTGTCTCTCCGAGCAGTTCGGTGAAGCGGGAGCTGAAGGAGCCGAGTGAGGTACAGCCGACGGCCATGCACGCGTCGGTCACGCTGACGCCCGCGCGCAGCATGGCCATGGCCCGCTCGATGCGGCGGGTCATGAGGTAGCCGTAGGGCGTCTCGCCGTAGGCGGCCCGGAACTGGCGGGAGAAGTGGGCGGGTGACATGAGCGCGTGGCGTGCCATGGTGGGCACGTCGAGGGGGCGCGCGTATTCGCGGTCGATCAGATCCCGCGCCCGCCGCAGGTGCGCGAGGTTGGCCAGGTCTTGCGGGGTCATGCGGGCAGCGTAGCACCGGCGGCTGACAAAGTGCCCCTGACCTGCGCTCGGGCTCGGTCCTGGGCGGGGGCTGTGCCGGGGGCGCTGGCGCCGGTAGTCTCATCGCGTCCTGCGAGTCACCTCCCACGCGTCACACCCTCCGAGTCACGCCCTACGAGTCACGTCCCACGAGTCGGCCTCCGACGAGTCGTGGCCTCCGATAAATCGCCCCCACAAGCCGCCCCCTCGAGTCGTCCTCTCCCGTCGTCCTCTTGAGCGGCGCCGGCCTGACGGTGAACCCCCCATGACGCTGCCCCGCCTGCTTCCCTCCGCTTACCGGCCGGTGCTGGCCAACCGGGTGTTCCGGCGGCTGATCGGCGGGTTCGCCGTGTCCTATCTCGGGGACGGGATGAGTTTCGTCGCGGTGGCGTGGCTGGCGATGGAGCTGGCGCCGCCGGCCAATGCGGGGTTGTGGATCGGTGGGGCGGTGGCGGCGTACACGCTGCCGGGGGTCGTGGGGGCGCTGGTGCTCGGGCGGTGGTTGCGCCGGGTGCCGGCGCGGCGGCTGCTGCTGGCCGACAACGTGGTGCGCGGCGTGTTTCTCGGCGTGGTGCCGCTCGCGTGGCTGGCGGGTGTGCTCACGCCGTGGTTGTACGTGGTGCTGCTGGCCGTGTCGTCGTTGCTGCACGCGTGGGGCAACGCGGGCAAGTACACGCTGCTGGCGGAGTTGCTGCCGCGGGAGCAGCGGCTGGCGGGCAACACGGTGGTCAGCACGCTCAGCTTCGCCGCCACGATCGCGGGGCCGGCGATCGCCGGGGTGCTGGTGACGTATGTGAGTTCCGCGCTGGTGCTGGGCCTGGACGCGCTGACGTATGTGTTCCTGGCGGTGCTCATCGCGCGTACCCGCCTGCCGCGGGTGGGGCAGGTCTCGCCGGTCGACCGGGCGGCGGCGCGGGGCGGGCTGGCGTTGCTGCGTTCGCATCCGGAACTGCTGGGGTTGCTGGCGCTGACCTGGTTCTTCAACCTGCTCTACGGCCCGGTCGAGGTCGCGCTGCCGTTGCACGTGACCCGGGATCTGGGGGCGCCGGGCACGCTGCTGGGGTTGTACTGGATGTTGTTCGGTATCGGGGCGGTGGCCGGCGGGCTGGCGGTGGGCGCGTTGCGGCGGTTGCCGTTGTGGCCGGTGACGGTGGTGATCGTGGCCGGGTGGGGGGTGTTGCTGCTGCCGTTCGGGTTCGAGGCGCCGGTGGCGGTGACGGTGGCGTGTTTCACGCTGGGCGGGGTGGTTTACGGGCCGTTCGTGGCGCTGTCGGTGACGCTCATGCAGACGGCTTCGCCGCCGCGACATCTGGCCGCGATGCTCGCGGCGCGCAGCGCGGTGCTGCTGACGGCCTCGCCGATGGGTACCGCGCTGGGCGGGCCGCTGACCACCGCGCTGGGGCCGCGGGTGACGCTGGCCGGCTCCGGCCTGGTCACGGTGGCGCTGGGGGCGGTGGCGTGCGTGCTGCTGTTGCTGGCCCGCAGGGGAGCTTTGACCAGAGCAAGCAGGAATGGAGAAGCATCCGGTACGGCGCCGCCCCTAGCGTGACCCGAGGGACACACGCGCCCAAGAAACCAGACAAACTGCTTAAATCTACACGGCGGGACCCCGCGTACCGTTCACGCGCACACGATGGAGACACGATGCCGCACGCTGCCGACACCCACGACCTGATCCGCGTGCACGGCGCGCGCGTCAACAACCTCAAGGACGTCAGTGTCGAGATCCCCAAGCGCCGCCTGACGGTGTTCACGGGTGTGTCGGGCTCGGGCAAGAGCTCGCTGGTGTTCAACACGATCGCCGCCGAGTCGCAGCGGATGATCAACGAGACCTACAGCGCGTTCGTGCAGGGGTTCATGCCGACGCTGGCGCGGCCGGAGGCCGACGTGCTCGACGGGCTGACCACGGCGATCATCGTCGACCAGCAGCGGATGGGCGCCGACCCGCGCTCGACGGTCGGCACCGCCACCGACGCCAGCGCGATGCTGCGCATCCTGTTCAGCCGGCTCGGGCAGCCGCACATCGGCTCGCCCCAGGCCTTCTCCTTCAACGTGGCCTCGATCAGCGGGGCGGGCGCGGTCACGCTGGAGCGCGGCGGGAACACGGTCAAGGAGCGGCGCGACTTCAGCATCACCGGCGGCATGTGCCTGCGCTGCGAGGGCCGGGGCAAGGTCTCCGACATCGACCTGACGCAGCTGTATGACGACTCCAAGTCGATCTCCGAGGGCGCGTTCACGATTCCCGGCTGGAAGTCCGACAGCTTCTGGACGGTGCGGATCTACGCCGAGTCGGGGTTCGTCGACCCGAACAAGCCGATCCGTGACTTCACCAAGCGGGAGATGCAGGCCTTCCTGTACAAGGAGGCGACCAAGGTCAAGGTCGACGGCGGCAACTACACCTACGAGGGGCTGATCCCGAAGATCCAGAAGTCGTTCCTGTCGAAGGACCGCGAGGCGATGCAGCCGCACATCCGGGCGTTCGTGGACCGGGCGGTCACCTTCGCCTCCTGCCCGGAGTGCGGGGGTTCGCGGCTGAGTGATCTGGCGCGGTCCTCGCGGATCAAGGGCATGAACATCGCCGAGGCGTGCGCGATGCAGATCAGCGACCTGGCCGAGTGGGTGCGCGGCCTGGACGAGCCGACGGTGGCGCCGCTGCTGGCCAAGCTGGTGCACACGCTGGAGTCGTTCGTGGAGATCGGGCTGGGCTACCTGTCGCTGGAGCGGCCGGCGGGCACGCTGTCGGGCGGCGAGGCGCAGCGCGTGAAGATGATCCGCCACCTCGGCTCCTCCCTGACCGACGTCACCTACGTCTTCGACGAGCCGACCATCGGCCTGCACCCGCACGACATCCAGCGCATGAACGAACTGCTGCTGCGCCTGCGCGACAAGGGCAACACGGTGCTGGTCGTGGAGCACAAGCCGGAGGCGATCGCGATCGCCGACCACGTCGTCGACCTCGGCCCCGGCGCCGGTACGGCCGGCGGCACCATCTGCTACGAGGGCACCGTCGAGGGCATGCGCGCGGCCGGCACGATCACCGGCCGCCACCTGGACGACCGCGCCCGGCTGAAGGACTCCACCCGCACGCCCAAGGGCACGCTGGAGATCCGCGGCGCCACCCGCCACAACCTGCAGGACGTCGACGTCGACATCCCGCTCGGCGTCCTGTGCGTCGTGACGGGCGTGGCGGGCTCGGGCAAGAGTTCGCTGCTGCACGGCTCCATCCCGGCCTCGGCCGGCGTCGTCTCGGTCGACCAGGCCCCGGTACGCGGCTCGCGCCGCAGCAACCCGGCCACCTACACCGGGCTGCTGGAGCCGATCCGCAAGGCGTTCGCCAAGGCCAACGGCGTCAAGCCGGCCCTGTTCAGCGCCAACTCCGAGGGCGCCTGCCCCAACTGCAACGGCTCCGGCGTCATCTACGTCGACCTGGGCATGATGGCCGGCGTCGACACCCCGTGCGAGGAGTGCGAGGGCAAGCGCTTCCAGGCTTCGGTGCTGGAGTACCGCTTCGGTGGCCGCGACATCAGCCAGGTGCTGGCGATGCCGGTGACCGAGGCGCTGGAGTTCTTCGGCGCGGGCGAGGCGAGCACCCCGGCGGCGCACGCCATCCTCGGCCGCCTGGCCGACGTGGGGCTCGGCTACCTGAGCCTGGGCCAGCCGCTCAACACGCTGTCGGGCGGGGAGCGGCAGCGGCTGAAGCTGGCCACGCACATGGCCGACAAGGGCGGCGTCTACCTGCTCGACGAGCCGACCACGGGCCTGCACCTGGCCGACGTCGAGCAGATGCTCGCCCTGCTGGACCGGCTGGTCGACTCGGGCAAGTCGGTGATCGTCATCGAGCACCACCAGGCGGTCATGGCGCACGCCGACTGGATCATCGACCTCGGCCCCGGCGCCGGGCACGACGGCGGCCGGATCGTCTTCGAGGGCACCCCGGCAGGCCTGGTCGCCGCCCGCTCCACGCTGACCGGCGAGCACCTGGCCGCCTACGTGGGCGCCTGAGAGCTCCCGTAGCGGCGCAGGAAGGTCTCCACGCCGTCGGTGATCAGCCGGTCGGCGAGGTCGGCGGGCAGGGCGGCGCCGATGGAGGCGGCGATCAGGTGGGGGTAGACGGTCAGGCTGAAGAACTGCAGCACGGCCAGCTCGGTGTCGTCGATCTCGAGCTGGCCGCGCGCGCACAGGTCGCCGAACAGCGCGCCCAGCTCGTGGGCCGAGCGGGACGGGCCGTGCTCCCGGTAGGCGCGGGCGAGGTCGGGGAAGCGGCGCAGCTCGCCGGTGACGAGGTTGCGCAGGGCCAGCCTGGTCGGGTCGGTGGCGGCACTGACCAGGGCGCGGGCGGTGTGCAGCAGGGACGCGCGCACGTCCCCGGTGCCGGCCAGCTCGGTTCTGACCTGGGCCATCGTGGCGTGCGCCTCGCCCATCGCCAGGCCGATGACCTCGGTGAACAGCTCTTCCTTGCTGCCGAAGTGGTTGTAGACGGTCACCTTGGACACGCCGGCGCGCGCGGCGATCAGGTCCATGCCGGCCTCGAAGCCGTCGCGGGTGAACATCTCGCGCGCGGCGGCCACGATGGCCTGCCGGTTGCGTTCGGCGCGTTTGCCCGTCGGCGCGGCCGTCCTGGTGCTGTCTGTGCCCACGTCCCGCATCCTACCTCTAACTGAACCCTTGAGTACAGGAGTATCTGTCCTGTACAGTTCAGTTCAGTTATCGACGAGGGGGAGACGTGAACGAGATCTGGCCCGCGGTCCACGCCGAACGCCAGGCGCTGATCCGGGACCTGGAGGACGTCCCCGCCGAGCGGTGGGCCACGCCGTCCCTGTGTCCCGGCTGGGACGTCCACGACGTCCTGGCCCACCTCGTCGACGACGCGCGGACCACCCCGGCCTCCTTCCTGCTGCGCCTGGCCGCCGCCCGCTTCGACTTCGACCGCTACAACCAGGCGGGCGTGGCCCGCGAGCGCGCCGCCGACCCGCGCGACACGCTCGCCGCCTTCCGCGCGGTCAGCCACCGCACCACAGGCGCCCCGGCGCCGAAGGCCACCCGGCTGGTGGAGGCGTTCGTCCACGCGGAGGACATCCGCCGCCCGCTCGGTCTGACCCGGCCCTACCCGCCCGAGCCCGTCGCCGCCGCGCTGCGCTACCAGCTGCGCACCAGCGTCGGGCAGGGCGGCGGCCGCCAGCGGGCCGATGGGCTGCGCCTGGTCGCCACCGACACCGACCTCGACGCCGGCGACGGCCCGCAGGTGCGCGGCAGCGCCCTGGCGCTGCTGCTGGCCGTCTCCGGACGCCCCACCCGGGCGGGGGAGCTGACCGGAGCCGGCGTCCCGGCCCTGACCCACGACGGAGGAACCCACCATGGCTGAGCCCATCGACACCACCTTCACCGCGCCGGTCGTCGCCGACTCCAACAGCGGCTGGCCCTGCGTGCGGATGCCCGGCTCGGCCGGCGTGTTCGGCACCGGGAAGGCCGTCAAGGTGGCCGGCACCGTGGACGGCCACGCCTACGAGGCGACCCTGCTGCCGATCGGCGGCGGCAGCCACATGATGCCGCTGCGCGCCCCCTTCCGGAAGATCATCGGCAAGGGGCTCGGCGACGAGGTGACCGTGCACCTGACCCGCCGCCTGTCCTGAGGGCGCGGTTAGGCGGCACGCGCACGTGATGCGTATCACCCGCGGGGGCGTCACGTCGCCGCGCCCTGTTTCGTCGTGTTGTTGAGACGAGACGAGGGGGCTCCCATGCGCCTGTTGCCGGCCAAAGGCCGTACCTTCCAGTTCTCCCACTGGACGTTCATGTTCGCCGAGATCGCCATCTGGTCGTTCGTCGTGCTGCTGGTCACGGGATTGTTCCTCATGGTGTTCTTCGACCCCAGCACCTCGCGCGTGCTGTACGACGGCGTCTACACCCCGCTCAGCGGCATCCCGGTCAGCAAGGCGTTCGACTCGACGATGCACCTGAGCCTGGAGGTGCGCGGCGGCCTGCTGGTGCGCCAGGTGCACCACTGGGCGGCGCTGGTGTTCGCCGCCGCCGTCGCGTTGCAGCTGCTGCGCATGTTCGTCACCGGCGCCTTCCGCCACCCGCGCACCGCGCAGTGGCTGATCTGGGTGACGCTGCTGCCGCTGGCCATGGCGGCCGGCGAGACCGGGCACATCCTGCCCGACGACATGCTCTCGGGCGGCAGCCTGTGGCTGATCAAGTCGGTGCTGCAGTCGATCCCCGTCGTCGGCTCCTACGGCATGTACCTGCTGTTCGGCGCCGAATTCCCCGGCGAGAACGTCATCACCGTCCTGTACTGGGCGCACGTCCTGGTGATCCCCGCCGCCATGATCGCGCTGCTGGCCGTGCGCGCCCGGCTGCTGCGCCGTCACGGCCACACCCGCTTCGCCGACGCGGCCCCCGGCCGCCGCCGTGCCCGCCCGATCATGGCGCTGACGACCGTCGGCGTGCTGCTCGTGCTCGGGCTGGCCTTCCAGGTCGCCCCCATCTGGCTGTACGGCCCCGCCAACCCCACCCACGTCTCGGCCGGATCGGTGCCCGACTGGTACATGGGCTTCCTCGACGGCGCCCTGCGGCTCATGCCCGCCTGGGAGGCCACCGTCTTCGGCTACACCCTCAGCCTCGCGGTCCTGGTGCCCACCCTGGCCGTGCCCGGCGTCTTCTTCACCGTCCTGGCCGGCTACCCCCTGCTGGAGCGCCGCCTGGCCGAACGCCGTACCCGGCGTGACGCCGAAGGCCGCCCCAAGACCAGCGCCCGCATCAAGAAGGCCAGGGCCCGGCACGACATCCTGCAGCGCCCCCGCGAGGCCGCCGTGCGCACCGCGCTGGCCGCCGCCGGCGTCACCTTCTACGGCCTGCTGTGGGCGGCCGCGTCCAACGACCAGCTCGCCCACCGGTTCCACCTGTCGCTCGAAGCCGTGACGATCGCCTTCCAGGTCGCCGTCGTCGCCGGCCCGATCCTCGCCTTCGCCCTGACGCGCTGGATCTGCCTGGCCCTGCAGCAGGGCGATCGCCGCCTGGTCGCGCACGGCGTGGAGACCGGGATCATCACCCGTTCGGCCGACGGCGGCTTCCACGGCGCGACCACCCACGAGGAACGCGTGCCGCTGGGCCGCTAGTCCTCCGGCAGGAGCGCGGCCAGCAGGTGCTCGCGAAACAGCCGGGCCGCGGCCGACAGATACGCCCGCTCCCGCCAGATGAGCCGCTGGACGCGCTCGCAGCCGGGCGCGTCCAGGCGGAGCAGGACGATCGGCGGGCCCGCCGGGTTGGCGGCCGACCAGGCCGGCACGAAGCCGATGGCCAGCCCGGCGCTGACCAGCTCGACGACGGCGTAGGCCTCGTTGGCCTCGCACGCGTACACCGGCTCCATGCCGGCCGCCGCGAACAGCCGCTCGATCATCGCGCGCTGCCAGTGGCCCGGGGGCGTGGTCGCGATCCGCTCACCGCGCAGGTCGGCCATCGTGGCGTGGCTACGCCCGGCCAGGCGGTGGGCCGGCGACACCGCGAGCATTACCTGCTCGGCGGGAAACACCCGCTCGCCGAACCCGGAGCCCTCCAGCGGCTGCGAGGTCAGGCAGAGGTCGACCTCGCCCTCGCGCAGCCGCAGCGCCATCGTGTCGGTGTCGGACTGAAGCAGCCGCACGCCGACACCGGGATGCGCGGCGATGAAGCTCTTGACCGGCTCGACGAGCATGATCAGCGTCTCCGAGGCCACCGTCACGCTGCCCCGGGTCAGGCCCGCGGCGTCGGCGAGCTCGCGCCGCCCGTCCTCCAGCTCGCCCAGCGCCCGGTCCACCCGCCGCAGGAACGCCGCGCCGAACCGGTTGAGCCGCACCCGGCGCCCCTGCCGGTCGAACAGCGGCACCCCGAGGTCGGCTTCGAGACGGGCGATGGTCCGGCTGAGCGACGGCTGGGCCACCCGCAGCTCCTCGGCGGCCCGGCTGATGTGCTCGTGCCGGGCCACGGCCTGGAAGTAACGCAGCGGCAGCAAATCCATTATGCCTCTAAAGCTATGAACTGATGGATATTTCGGTCTTGGACAGCATATGCCGAGGTTGCCTACGGTCGGCGGCGTGAACATCGTGGATCTGGCCCGTCTCCAGTTCGCCCTCACCACCGGCGTGCACTGGCTGTTCGTCATCCTCACGCTCGGCCTCGTCCCGCTGGTGGCGCTCATGCACACCTCGGCGGTACGCGCCCGCGACCCGGACACCAAAGCCGCCCGCGAGCGCATGACCCGGTTCTGGGGCGGGCTGTACGTGATCAACTACGCGCTGGGCATCGCGACCGGGCTGGTGATGGAGTTCCAGTTCGGCCTGAACTGGAGCGGGCTGAGCAAGTTCGCCGGCAACGTCTTCGGCGCCCCGCTGGCCCTGGAGACGCTCATCGCCTTCTTCGCCGAGTCCACCTTCCTCGGCATGTGGATCTTCGGGTGGGGGCGGCTGCGGCCCTGGCTGCACGCGGGCATGATCTGGCTGGTGACGCTGACCGCCTACGTCTCGGCGTACTGGGTGCTGGTCGCCAACGGCTTCATGCAGGCCCCCACCGGCTACCTCATCCGCGACGGCGTGGCCTACCTCACCGACTTCGGCGCCCTGCTGACCAACCCCAGCGCCCTGGTCGCGCTCGGCCACGTCGTGGCGGCGGCGCTGCTGACCGGCGGCGTCTTCGTCGCCGGGATCAGCGCCCACCACCTGCTGCGCGGCCGGCGGGAGTTTCGCCGCCCGCTGCGCTCGGGCGTCCTGGTCGCGGCCGTGGCGAGCCTGGCCGTCTACGTCGTGGGCGCCCTGCAGTACCCCCTGCTGGCCGCGACGCAGCCGATGAAGCTCGGCCTGCTGTCCGGCGGCGCGGAAGTGGAGCACCTGCAGAACGCCATGCGGGCCGTCCACGGCCCCGGCGACTACATCCCGCCGCACTGGGCCGTGTGGGGCCAGTACGCGATGCTCTGGCTCGGCTACGTCCTGGGCCTCGTCGCGCTGTTCGCCGTCATGATCGTCTTCCGGGAGCGCCTGACCCGGCGCAAAGCCGTCGCCGTCGTGGCCGTCCTGCTGACGGCGCTGCCGGCGGGGGAGTTCGCCGGCGGCGTCGCCTTCGGCGAGGCGGGCCCCTACCGGCTGCCCATCTACGCCGCCGTCGCCCTGCTCCTGGGCGCCGCCCTGCGCCACGGCGGACGCCTGACCCGCCCGCTGCACCGGGCGCTGATCCTCGCGATCCCGCTGCCGTTCCTGGCCTCGGTGGGCGGCTGGGTCCTGCGCGAGACCGGCCGCCAGCCGTGGGTCGTCTACGGCGAGCTCACCACCGCCCAGGCCCTGTCGCCGGGCGTGAGCCAGGGCGCGATGCTCACCTCGCTGCTCAGCTTCGCGCTCGTGCTCGGCGCGCTCGCCGTCGCCGACTGGACGCTGATCATCCGCTACGCCCGCCGCGGCCCCCACTCCGCCCACCTCGGGCAGCCGGCCCAGACGCCCCCCACCTTCTGAGAGGAACGGCTCCATGGACATTGTCTGGCTGGCGATCCTGGGCTTCCTGCTCACCGGATCCTTCATCCTCGGCGGCTACGACTACGGCGTACAGCTCGCACTGCCGTTCACCGGGCGGGACGAGAACGCCCGCCGTCAGACGCTCGCCGCCCTCGGCCCGTTCTTCTTCGGCAACGAGGTCTGGCTGATCGGCGCCGCGGGCGTACTGTTCGGCGCCTTCCCCTTTCTCGAAGGGACCCTCCTGTCGGGCGCCTACCCGCTGATCGTGGCGCTGCTGCTCGGCCTGGTCGCCGGCAAGAGCGCGGTCCAGCTGCGCGGCCGTGGCGTCAGCGCTGGGGGCAGGCGCGTCTGGGACGTGCTGCTCACCGCCGGCGGGCTCATCCCCGCGATGGCGCTCGGCATGCTGGTCGGGCTGCTGCTGACCGGCGTTCCGCTGCACGGCGGCCACAGCTTCACCCTGTCGGCGGGCGAGGTCCTGCACCCCTTCGTGCTGCTGTGCGGGCTGACCACCGTCCTGGTCTTCGCCGGGCACGGCGGCGCCTTCCTGGCCCTGCGCGCCGGCGGGCAGGTGGCCGCCCGCGGCGCCGCCTTCGCACGGCGGGCGGCGGGGTGGGCGATGATCGCGGCGGTGGCGACGGCCGCCGCCGGGACGGCGCTCGGTGTCCGGCCGGACCACGCGGCGCCGGCCATCGTGGCGGCCCTCGCCCTTCCGGCGCTGCTGGCGGGCGCCCGCGCCGCCCTGGCCGCCTCCCGTCCCGGCCTCGCCTTCGCCGCCACCGCGGCCGCCGCCGGGCTCCCGGTCGTGGCCACGGGCCTGGCCAACTACCCGTACCTGCTGGTCTCCTCCGTCACGCCGGGCGCCGGGCTGACGCTGGCCGAGTCGGCGGCCGACGGCGCGACGCTGCAGTTCCTGACCGGCTTCGGCGTCGTGATCGTCCCGGTCATCCTCGGCTACCAGGCCTTCCTGTGGTGGGCCTTCCGCGGCCGCGTCGCCCAGCCCGACTACTTCTGACCGCACGCGCGGCGGGGACGGCCCGGCGCCGGCAAAGGCCCGAAGCCGTTGCCGGTGAGGGGAGAGCGCGTGCTGGCGCGGGTCGGCCGGGCTGCGAAGGCGCAGGCGGCGAGGGGAGGAGGCGCGCTGGGGCGGGTCAGCCGGGCGCCGAGGGGTCCGAAGGCGCAGACGGCGAGGGGGAACGTGCTGGTGTCGGCCTGCCCGAGGGGAGGGGGCTCGCGCCTGCCGGGGGCCCGGTGGTATTCAGTGGGATCTGCACGAAGATCCCACTGTTGCGGAAAGGTCCCCATGACCGGCCCCTTCGCCGGCCGTACCATCGACGGCCTCGCCCAGGACCTGCGCCAGGCGCGCACCACGTCGGCCGAGCTCACCGAGCTGGCCCTGGACGCGATCGCCGGGCCCGGCGCCAAGCTCAACGCGTTCGTCACCGTCGACGCGGGCGGCGCCCGCGCGGCGGCGCGGCGGGCCGACGACGAACGGGCCGCCGGAACCGACCGCGGGCCGCTGCACGGCGTGCCCGTCGCGGTGAAGGACCTCATCGGCGTCGCCGGGCTGCCGCTCACCATGGGATCGCGGCACTTCGCCGCCAACCTCGCGCCCGCCGACGCCGCCTGCGTGCGGCGGCTGCGCGCGGCCGGGGCGGTCATCGTGGGCACGACCACGACCCACGAGTTCGCCTACGGCCCCACGGGCGACCTGTCGGCCACCGGTCCGGTGCGCAACCCCCGCGACCCGGCGCGGATGAGCGGCGGCTCCAGCGCCGGCAGCGCGGCCGCGGTGGCGGCGGGCCTGGTGCCGCTCGCGCTCGGCACCGACACGGGCGGATCGGTCCGCATCCCGGCCGCGTTGTGCGGGGTGGCGGGGTTCAAGCCCGCCTACGGCGCGATCCCGGCCGACGGCGTCTTCCCGCTGGCCCGCTCCTTCGACCACGTGGGCGTCCTGGCCGGCTCGGCGCGCGACTGCCTGCTCGCCTACCGCTGCCTGACCGGCGACGACGGCCGCCAGGCCGATGAGAGCGGACGAGCAGACGACGGCGCACGGGCGGATAAGGGCGGACGGGCCGATGAGAGCGCACGGGCGGATAAGGGCGGGCGGGCGGATGACGGCGGACGGGCCAGGGCGCCGCGGGTGGCCTGGCTCGACCCCGCCGAGCTGTCCGCGCTCGACCCCCAGGTGGTACGGCTCGCCCGCGCCGCGGCCGGCACCCCGCAGGAGATCGGCTGGCCAGAAGGCCTCGCCCCCGCCCTGCGCGAGACCTACGCCGCCATGCACAGCTGCGAGGCGGCCGCGGTGCACGCCGGCCGCCTGGCCGCCGCGCCCGGACTGTACGAACCGGAGACCCTCGAACGCCTGCACGCCGCCATGGAGATGCCCGGCTGGCGCTACGTCCAGGCGATGGACGCGCGCGCGGGCCTGGCCGCGGCCGCCGAGGCGCTGTTCGAGCAGCACGACGTGCTGGCCCTGCCGACGGTGCCCATCACCGCCCCGCTCATCGGACAGCGCGAGATCGCGATCGAGGGCCGTCCCGCCGCCGTCCGCGCCACCCTGCTGGCACTGACCAGCCCCTGGAACGTGCTGGGCCTGCCCGCCCTGTCCCTCCCGGCGGGTACGGCGGCCGGCCTGCCCGTCGGCCTGCAGCTGATTTGCCGCCCGGGTGACGAGGCGCTGCTCTTCCACCCGCGCGGTTGAGGCGCCGGTTCAGCCGACGGCATACCCCCAGCGAGTCCGCAGCCGATCGTGCGCGGCGCGCAGAAGGATGACGGGTGTCGATCCACCAACGATGAGGAGCCGATGATGTCGACGCGCATGACGACGGACGAGCGGGAGAGCTTCCTGGCCGGTACGCACATCGGGGTGCTGAGCGTGGCCGACGACGGCGGCGCGGGCCCGATGGCGGTGCCCATCTGGTACGGCTACGAGCCCGGCGGCGAGCTCACCTTCGCCACCAGCCCGGACAGCCGCAAGATGGCCCAGATCCGGGCCGCGGGACGGGTGACGTTCACGGTGCAGCAGGAGGAGATGCCCTACAAGTACGTCACGATCGAGGGGCCGGTGCTCGGCTACGAGCCGGTCGACCTGCAGGAGTACCGCCGCTGGTCGATCCGGTATCTGGGGCCCGAGGCGGGGGAGCGGTTCTTCACTTCGGCCGAGGGATACATCCGCTCGATGCAGACCGTCCGGGTACGCCCCGAGCGCTGGCTCACCTACGACTGGGGCAAGGAGTTCACCGGCTGAATTGACGAAATATGTAGACCGGTCTAGTTTGTCCGGCATGGGACACAAGGGAGCCGAGACGCGCGAGCGCCTGCTGGACGCGACACAAGACCTGGTCGAGGCCGCCGGATACGCCGGCGCCGGGCTCAACCAGGTCATCGCGCTCAGCGGCGCCCCCCGCGGCTCGCTCTACTTCCACTTCCCCGGCGGCAAGGACCAGCTCGTCGCCGAGTCGGTACGGCGGGCCGGCCGGCGCATCGGCGAGGCCATGGACGCCCTGGCCGCCACCGCTCCCACGGTGGCCGCGTTCGCCGAGGGCATGCTGCGCCTCCTGGGCGATCGGCTGGAGGAGTCGGGCTGGAGCAAGGGCTGCCCGGTGGCCACCGTCGCGCTGGAGACGGCCGCCGGCAGCGATCCGCTGCAGCAGGTGTGCTCGCAGGTCTACCGCTCGTGGGAGGACGCCCTGCGCGCCCGATTGCAGGGCCGCCCGGACGCCGACGACCTGGCGCTCACCATCCTCGCGCTCGTCGAGGGCGCGCTCCTGCTGGCCAGGACGCATCGCGACAGGGAGCCGCTGAACCGCGTCTCCCGCCAGATCGCCGCCCTGCTGCGCTGATCCCCGCCCGCCGCGCAACCGGCGGGCTCTTTCTCCGGCCAGAAAATATGTAGATCGATCTATTCAAGGAGTTCTGTGGACGCGATCGTCTTCGGCGCGAGCGGCTTCATCGGCCGCCACCTGGTCGCCGAACTGCTGGCACGGGGGCAGCGGGTGGCGGCGGCCGTACGCGAAGACACCCTCACCGCGTGGCTGGACGCCCGGGGCGTCGGCTCGGGCGGGCTGAGCGTCGTCACCGCCGACATCACGCGGCCCCTGACCGGGCTGCCCGGCGCGCGCGACGTCTACAACACCGCCGGGCGCTACGCCTTCGGCCTCACCAGGCAGGCGGCCAGGGCGGCCAACGTAGCCGGGGCGCTCCACGTGCTCGAATGGGCCGCCACGCTGCCGGACCTGCGCCGCCTCGTGCACGTCAGCGGGTACCGGGTGAGCGCGGCGAGCGGGCCGCCGGACTACGCGGCGCTCGGCGCGTACGAGGCCTCGAAGATCGAGGGCGACCTCGCGGTGCGCGCCAGGGCCGCGGCGCTCGGGGTGCCGCTGACCATCGCCAACCCCAGCGCCGTGATCGGGCCCGGCCAGTACATCGGCCCGGCCACCCTCGTACAGGACCTGTGGAACGGCAGGCTGCCCGCGCTGCCCGGCGGCCCCGCCACCTTCGTCCCGGTCGTCGCGGCCGGCTACTTCGCCCGGTTCCTGGCGGAGATCCCGGGCGGTCCGGCGGGCGAGCACTACTGGGTGCTCGACGACGACACCCCGCCGCTGCCCGAGCTGATCGGCCTGATCGCCGCCCACCTCGGGGTGCGGGCGCCCCGGCGCTCCATCCCGGCCGGGCTGCTACGGCGCCTGCCGCGCGCGCTGACCGGGGCCGACCCCGAGACGCTGTCGTTCCTGTCGGCCGAGCGCTATCCGACGGCCTCGGCCCGCGCGTTCGCCGCGCGTGCGGGCCTGGAGACGCCGCCGGTCGGCGACGTGGTGCGGGCGTGGGCCGACGACCTGGTGGGCACCCGCTTCGGCGCCGCGACGCCCGCGCTGCGCCCGTACGGGTTCCACGACGTCGCGGGCAGCCGCACGTGGATCGCCGGGGAACGGCACCGGCCCGCGTACGTCCTGCTGCACGGGCTGCCGATGAACGCCGACCTCTGGGCGCCGCTCGCCGCGCACCTCGACGGCCCGGTCCTGGCGCCCGACCTGCCCGGCCTGGGCCGTTCGGCGCCCGCCGCGCCGATGGGCGCCTGGATGGAGGCGCTGATGGGCCCGGTGGGCACCCGTCCCGTGCTGGTCGCGCACTCGCTGGCCTGCGGTCCCGCCCTGCGCTACGCCGCCGGGCATCCGGAGCGCGTCGGCGCTCTCGTCCTCCTCGCCCCGGCCTTCCTGCAGGCTCCCGGCGCCCGGATCACCCGGTCGCGGCTGGCCGTACCGAAGCTGCGTCGTATGTCGCCCGCCGAGCTGGCCGGGACGCTCGGGGTTGCGGAGGGGCCGGAGGTGGCGAGCGCCGCGGCGGATCTGCGCCGGCCCGGAGTGGCCCGCCGGGTGGTCGCGGCCCTGCGCACCGCCTTCGCCGAGCGCGAGAGCTCCCGGGCCCTGCTGGAACGGGCGGGCGTCCCGGTCCGGATCGTGACGGGCGCGGCCGACCCGCTCACCGTGACGGCCGGGCATCCGGTGACCGAGATCCCCGGCGCCGGTCACTATCCGCAGCTCACCCATCCGATCGAGGTGGCGCGGGCCGTGCACTGAAGCGTCAGCGTCGCAGGTCGCGCCCGGCGAGGATCAGCCACAGGTACGGCAGCGGCAGCATCGCCAGCCAGAACAGGTGCGCCTGGTCCCAGTACCCGAACCCGCACGTCGGCGGCCAGAGCCGGACCTGCTCGGGCAGCAGGACGGTCCCCAGCACCAGCGCCATCTGCACCACCACCGCCGCCATGGCCGCCTGCCGCCCCGGCGCGAACCGCACCGCGCTCGCCGCCGCCGCCAGCGCGATGCCGAGACAGACGCCCACCTCGATGAGCAGGTCGCCGACAGGGAACAACGCGCCGTCCGGCAGGCGGGTCAGGACATAGGCGAAGGCGGCCAGCCAGATCGCGATCGCCACGCCGCCCGGCAGCAGGCAGCGCAACGCCTGAGTCACCCAGCGGGGGACCGCGGCCGCCCCGAGATCGGCGGACATGGCGTCGACCAGCCCGAACGCCGCCGCCGCGCCCAGCAGTGTGCCGCAGACGCGCATGAGCACGAGCGCGTCCCCGCCGGGCAGCACCTGACCGAAGCCCACCAGGCTCACCAGCGCCGCGGTGAAGACGGCGACCACGGCCAGCGGCGCCCAGTCGATCGCACGGGCGAGGGGACGCACCAGCAGCAGCGCCACCCGGAAGCGAGACGGTAGGGAGGCCTTGAACGTGGCGGCCTCGGGGCGGGCGGTCACAAGCACGGTGTTGCTCCCATCGGCGCGGTGAACCGGCGTTCCAGCCCGAGCAGCGGCAAGGCCTGGTCGATCGTGGTGGCTGGCTTCATCAGCGTGTCCCAATGGGCCGCGACCTTCTCGCGGGCGCCCGGGACGGCGAGCAGGAGCGTGGCGTAGCCGGTCTCGGCCGGACCCCAGTCCAGGCCCGACCGCCGCCCCAGATCGCGCTCGACGTACAGCTCCCTGCGGGCCTCGGGCGGGGCTGCCTGGCCGATGAGCCAGTGCGCCACCACCGTGCGCGCCTGGCCGCGCACGTCGCACAGCATGCGCAGGCGGGGGTCGTGGTGGGCGGCGGCCGAGTCGTTCAGCCCGGTGGCCCAGAACGCGGCGTCCTCGGCCAGCAGCCTGCGCTGGTCGGGGTGGCCCCAGCTCATCGGCGCCCCGATCGCGGCCGGCCGCGTGACGAAGTTCCAGGTGGGGCTCACCTGCCGGACCGCGGGCGCCTGGGCGCGGCGCGCGGCGGGCAGAGCCGCCATCACCGGGCCGACCACCCGCTCCCACAGCGGGATCCAGGGCTCGTAGCCGGGGAAGGCGCAGTAGGTCAGCCCCCGGCGCACGTCGCATCGGTGGGCGGCGGGGCCGAAGTAACGCTCACGGACGCGGGAATCGACATGGTCCACGGTCGTGGGAAACGGGGCCGGTGCCGGGGTGGACGCCGCGGTGGCCCCCGCGGGCACCGCGACGGCCAGGGCCAGCACCGCGGCCACGGCGGGCGCCGGCCGTACCCGATGCTTGAGCAGTGCGATCGCCGCGAACAGGGCCGCGGCGGCGAGCACGTACACCAGGTGGACCAGCGACGGGCGGTCGGGCCAGTCCGGGCGGTGGACCTGCATCACCGGCAGCAGCCAGCCCGCCGGGCCGTTGGAGGGGTTGGTGAAGATGAGGAAGCCGAGCACGGCCACCACGATCGGCCCGGCGATCAGCCACCGCGCCCAGCGACCGACCGCCACCCCCGCGGTGGCGGCCAGGACCGCGGCGGCCACCGCCGTCAGCGGCTCGGCCACGTCCAGCCGGCCCCCGGCCGGGCCGCTCAGCAGCCGGATCGCCAGGTAGCCGCCCATCGCCAGCGCCGCCGCGAGCCCCGCGACCAGCGGGACGGCCAGCAGCAGGGCGCGCGTGCGGTGCTCGGCCCGGCCGGGCAGCCCGGCCAGGCTCTCGGGCATGCCGTGCCGGCCCTCGCGCGAGGCGGCCAGGCTCGCCACGACCAGCACCGCCGCGCCCAGGCAGGTGAACAGCCCCGTGGCGTTGACCGGATCCATCGTGAGGTCGGGCTGGCCGTCGCGGCTCAGGTACGTCTGCAGCGCCACCACCAGCACGCTCGCCCCCCACACCAGCGGATGCCTGATCAGCCGCCGCGCCTCGAACCACAGCAGCCGCCGCGTCACGCCGCCTCCCCGAGCAGCATGAGGTAGCCGTCCTCGACACCGGGCGGCGCCGCGTCCGCGGCCGGCGGGGGCGCGCCGAGCGTACGGTAGCGGCCGTCGGCCGTCTTCCAGAACAGCCGCGCCCCGTCGGGCGGCGCCGGCGACAGCCA
Source organism: Nonomuraea sp. NPDC059023 (assembly GCF_042740095.1). Classification (NCBI taxonomy): domain Bacteria; kingdom Bacillati; phylum Actinomycetota; class Actinomycetes; order Streptosporangiales; family Streptosporangiaceae; genus Nonomuraea; species Nonomuraea sp. NPDC059023. Next base: position 195,071 of record NZ_JBHYIO010000012.1, read on the forward strand.
CACCCGGCCCTCGGCGACCGCGGCGAGCTTGCCGGGCGTGCCGTCGAAGACCGCCCGCCCCTCGCGCATGACCACCACCCGCTCGCACAACGCGGCGACGTCCTCGGTCTGGTGCGTGGACAGCACCACGGTACGGCTCTCGCCCAGCCGCGAGACCAGCGCGCGGAACGTCATCCGCTGCTCCGGGTCCAGGCCCACGGTCGGCTCGTCCAGGATGAGCAGGTCCGGCTCGCCCAGCAGCGCCTGGGCCAGCGCGAGCCGCTGGCGCATGCCGCCCGACAGCTTGCGGACCCTCGTTCCGGCCTGATCGGTGAGGTCCACCTCGGCCAGCACCCGGCGTACCTCGGCGTGGCGGTGCGCGCGGTCGGTCAGTTCCTTGAGGATCGCCACGTAGTCGACGAGGTCGAAGGCGGTGAAGTGCGGGTAGGCGCCGGGGTTCTGCGGCAGGTAGCCGAGCCTGCGGCGAAGGGCGGTGCGCTGGGCGCGCTCGGCGGGGTCCAGGCCGAACGCCTCGACCGTGCCGGCGTCGGGCGCCAGCGTGGTCGCCAGGCAGCGCAGCAGGGTGGTCTTGCCGGCGCCGTTGGGGCCGAGCAGGCCGGTCACGCCGGTGCCGAGCGTCAGGTGCAGGTCGTCCAGCGCCCGTCTGGCGCCGTAGGTCTTGGTCAGGCCGTTGATCTGGATCATCGGGTGCTCACTCGGTAGAAGCGGTAGGTCAGCAGGAGGACGGCGGCGCCGTACCCGATCTGCGGGGCCGGGCCGAAGACGGCGATCCAGCCGCCGAGCAGGCCGCCCGCGCCGACGATGGCCAGCCACGCCCCGCCGACGGCGAGGGCGGCGATCGGCACGGGCAGCCGGTTGGACAGGGCCAGGCAGCCCGCGGCGGCGGCCAGCGCGGGCAGCAGCCACGCGGCGCTCAACCCGGGCGGCGCCGGCAGCAGCGGCGAGGCCAGCCCGGCCAGCACCACCGACACCGCCAGCACCGCCGTGGCCCGGGCCAGCAGCAACCGCGGCCCCCACATCGGCGTCGCCGCCACCAGTTCGTGGGCGGGATCGACGCGCGGCCCGTAGGCGAGCGCGATGCCCGCCAGCGGCAGCACCGGCGCGACGATCAGGAACGCCGGCAGCAGCTCGGCCTGCTCGCGCGCCGCCAGCACCGCGAACCCCAGCACCGCCACCACCGCGACCAGCCACGCCCGGCTCAGCGTCGGCGTCGCCGACAGCAGCCTGGCCAGATGGTCCGGCACCCCGCCGTGCCGCAGCACTCTCTCCGTCAGCCGCGGGCGCGCCGTGACCAGCTCGGCTTCCAGCCGGGCCCAGGACCCTTCGAGCCAGTCCCGCTCGTACGGCACCGCCGCCCGGCAGGCCGCGCACCGCCCCAGATGCGCGTCCACGGACATGGCCAGGGCCGGTTCCAGCGCCCCGTCGAGATAGCGTGCGCGCAGGTCATCGGGGATGTGCCAGCTCATGACAGCTCCTCGCGCAACCGGGCCCTGGCCCGCATCGCGCGGGTCTTGACCGTGCCTTCCGCAATGCCCAGGAGACCGGCGGCCTCCTTGGTGGTCAGACCGTCCAGGACGGTGGCCTCGATGACGGCCCGCAGCTCGGGCGAGAGCCTGGTCAGGGCGCTGCCGAGGTCGCCGTGCTCCACGTTGAGCAGCACCACGTCCTCGGCCGAGGCGACCGGCGAGGCGTCGTCCGGCTCGACGCCCGAGCCGATCCAGCGCCCGCCGCTGCCGCGCAGCGCCGAGATGAGCCGCCGGATCGCGATCGTCCACAGCCAGCCGGCCGCGTTGTCGCCGCGGAAGCGGGCCGCCGAGCGCCACACCGCCAGGAACGTCTCCTGCAGCGCGTCGTCCACGGCGTCCGGGTCGGCGCAGCGGCGGGCCAGCCGGGCGCGCAGCCAGGGGGCGTGCCGCTGGTGCAGCAGGCGCAGGGCGGCGGTGGCGCCCGCGGCGACGGCGGCGACGAGCTCGGCGTCGGTGCTGTCGGCGCCGACGTCGGGCGCGGTGCGCCGGCGGAAGGGGAACGGTCTCACGCTGGGTCTATCGCACCGTCCGTGCCCGGCGGTTCTGACAGGTGCGCGCGCGTGGGTCGTTCGATGGTCAGCGGGCTGGTCAGGGCGCGGTGCACCGGGCATTTGTCGGCGATCTCGTGCAGCTTGTCCCGCTGCTTCGCGCTCAGGTCGCCGGTGAGGGCGAGGTCCTTGACGATGGTGTCCTTGCCCTTCCTGCGCAGCGACACCGCGACGTGGTCGAGCGGGATCTGCTTGGCGTCGGCGTACATGCGGACCGTGATCGACGTGCAGGCGCCGAGCGCGGCCAGGAGCAGGTCGAAGGGGCCCGGCCCGGAGTCGTCGCCGCCGAAGGAGCGGGGCTCGCCGGCGATGAGGCGGTGGCGGCCCAGCGTGACCGACTGCCGGTACCTGCCCGTGCGGGTCTCGGCCACCGTGACCACCCCCGGCTCGCCGTCCACCCCCGGCTCGACGTCGGCGTCCGGTGCGGCGTCAGTGTCCGGTGCGGCGTCGATGTAGCGGCCGGCCCACGCGGCCAGGACGTCGGCCACGTAGGCGGCGTCCCGGCGGTCGGTGAGCAGGTGGTCGGCGCCGTCGAGGGAGACGAAGGACTTGGGGTGGCGGGCCGCGTCGTAGATGAGCCGGGCGTTCTCCACCCCCACCAGCTCGTCCTGCGGCGCGTGCATGACCAGCAGCGCGCGGCGCAGCCCGGCGATGCGCTTGTGCTGGTCCTGCCGCCTGATGTCGGTCAGGAACTCCTTGCTGATCCGGAACGGCCGGCCCGCCAGCACCACCTCCGCTGCCCCGCTCGCCTCGATCTCGGCCTTCGAGGAGCCGAGCAGGTGCTCCACGTGCGTGGTGTCGGCCGGCGCGCCGATGGTGACGATCGCCCTGGCCTCGGGGATCAGGTCCGCCGCCGCCAGGACGGCGGCGCCGCCCAGGGAGTGGCCGATGAGGATGCCCGGCGCCCCGATCGTCTCGCGCAGATGGCCGGCCGCGCACACCAGGTCGCCGACGTTGGAGGTGAACGTGGTGTTGGCGAAGTCGCCGCCCGACTGGCCCAGGCCGGTGAAGTCGAAGCGCAGCACGGCCACGCCGCGCGCCGCCAGCTCACGGGAGATCCGTGAGGCGGCGACGGAGTCCTTGCCGCAGGTGAAGCAGTGGGCGAACAGGGCCGTCGCCGCCACCGGCCCGGCGGGCAGCTCCAGGCGGCCGGCCAGCGGTTCCCCACCGGAGCCGGGGAAGAGCACCTTGGTGTGGTTCATGCGCTCCAGTGTGCTGGAGCCCGCCTGACCGCTCTCGCCCGGATCCTCCGCGACAGGCTGGGCCCGTCAGCGCCGTCCCTGCCAGGAGTAGAAGCCGTCGCGCAGGTGCTCGAAGGAATGATCGACGTGGTCGTCCGACCACACCACGTCCTGAAGGCGCCGGGCCGGATCACCTTGGGGGCTCCAGGCGTAGCCGTACGGGCTGGACAGGTTCTCGCCCTCCTGGAAGACGACCACGCCCTGCTCGCGGCGGACCTCCTCGAACGCCATCCCGCCGACGGTCCTGGGGCCGAGCAGCTCGCCGTCCCGCATGGTGCGGGCGACCGCCTCCATCTCGGCGGACGCGGCGCTGAGCCGGGGGTCGCCGGTGCCGCGCAAGGCCACCAGGGCCACCACCATGACGCCCCCGAGGATGAGGACGCCCACGACCGCCAACGCTCGCACCATTGCCGCATTTTACCCGGTGATGACCTTGGGGGCGGATGGTGCCCGATCGTGGCCGATGTCCGCGGGTCAGCCGCCGTGAACGGGGGTGGTTGCGGTGAGGCGGTAGATCAGCGTGTCCGGGCCGTCCTGTGCCTGCACCCACAGGCGGCCCGTGCCGGGTTCGGGGGCGATCCGGGCGATCCCGGTCCCGCGCGGCAGAACCGTCCTGCGCCACCTGCCCTTCTCCCAGCGCAGCACGTACGGCCGGCCGCCCGGATTGGCCGCCAGCCACAACCCGCCGCCCGCGTCCACGGCCAGCCCCGCCACCCCGGTCCCGTCCAGGGAAAGCTCGACCTGCCGCCAGGCGGCGCCGTCCCAGCGCAGCAGTACCCGCAGCTCAGCGTGATGACCCAGGCACCAGGACGCCTCCGGCCTGGCGACCCGGGCCACCGCCCACGCCCCACCGGGGCCGGAGGTCAGGCGCTCGATCGCATAGCCCTCCCACGAACGGCACCCGAACGAGGTCACCGGCGGCGGGACCTGCCGCCGCCGCCCGTTCTCCCACCGCAGCATCCCCTCGTGGTTGACCAGCCACGGCGGCGCCACCTTCGTGAACTGGGTGTCGAAGCTCTGGTCGCCGCCGGTGGCGACGTCGCGCCACTGCGTGCCGTCCCAGTAGCGGATGCCGACGCAGACGCAGTCCTCGGGCCCGCCCTGCTCGCCCACCCAGACCCGGTCGCGAGCGGCCACCGCCTGCGGCCCGGCGGCGAACTCCCCGCGCGGGAAGGGCCTGCTCACCCACCGGCCCTGCCACTGCAGCGGCTGCTCCCCGCCGAACAGCCACAGGTCGTCACCGGCGGGCGAGGTCACCAGGCTGCCGTGTTCGCTCCAGAAGCGCGGTGGTTTGCCCGCCGGGGCCCAGGCCCGGCCGTCCCAGCGCTGGAGCGCGCCGTCCTTGCCGATCAGCCACGCCTGCCCGGACGCGGTCGCCGCCATCGACTGGACGGCGGCCCGCTGGGTGAGCGTCAGCTCCCACACCGGCCTCGGCGGCCCGCCGCCCGACAGGCAGGCGATCAGCAGGACGATGACGGCCGCCACCCGCATCCGGCTCCCTCTCCGCTCGGGGGCGGTCAGCCTATCGCGCGTTCCCGGGGCTGAAAGCGTGCTGTGTGCGGTCTGTGAGTGGGGGGCTGGAGGGTGGGGTCGTTCGTTTCACCTATCACCCGGAGGAACCGGTCAATGTCGCAACGTGTCCTTTCTGTCGTGGCGTCCGCGCTGGTCGTGGGTCTGACGGCGGTGGTCCCGGCCGCCGCCACGCCGTACACGAGTGCCGAGGAGCGGCGTGCCCAGCTCCAGCGGCTGGCGCGCGACCTGGTGGAGGCGGGGGCGCCCGGTGTGATCGTGCGGGTCGACGACGGCCGCGGCAGGCCCGTCGAGATCGCCGAGCAGGCCGCCTGGACCCAGCGGGATCACCTGCTCAAAGCCGACGACGAATTCCGGGTAGGGTCCAACACCAAGGTCATGACGGCCACCCTCGCGCTGCAACTGGTCGCCGAGGGCAAGCTCGCCCTGACCGACTCGGTGGACAAGTGGCTGCCCGGCAAGGTGCCCAACGGCAGGCAGATCACGCTGCGCATGTTGCTGAACCACACCAGCGGCCTGTTCGACTACACCCAGGACGCCGCCCTGCGCCCGGCCATGCTCGGCAAGGACCGGCGGCGGTGGACCTCGGACAAGCTGCTCGCGGTGGGGGTGAAGCACCCGCCGCTGTTCGCGCCGGGCACGAAGTGGTCCTACAGCAACACCGGGTACGCGGCCATCGGCGCCGTCCTGGAACGGGCCACGGGCAAGAGCCTGGCCGGGCTGGTCCGCGACCGGATCGCCCGCCCGCTCGGACTCGAGCACACCTACTACCCGGCCGACGGCACCTGGCGCGGCTCCCATGCCCGCGGCTACGAGCGCGACGCCGCCCACATGCCGCCGGGCGTCCCGGCCGGGTTCAGGAACCTCGCCGGGCCGCGCCGCCACGGTCACGTGGACGTCTCCGGCCACGACCCCGGGTGGGGCGCGGCGGCCGGCGCGGTGGTGTCCACCAGCCAGGACTGGGCCCGGTTCTCCACCGCGCTGATGTCCGGCAAGTTGCTGCCCGCCGCCCAGCTGGCCCAGATGCGGGCCACGGTGCCGGTGGACCCCGCCCGGCCGGACGGGCCCGGCTACGGCCTGGGCGTCCAGACCGGCACGACCCCGTGCGGCACGTTCTGGGGTCACGACGGCGGCATGCCCGGCTACCTGACCACCACCCTCACCGACCGCACCGGCGGCCGCACGGCGAGCGTGGTCATCGCGACGGAGTACTGGGCCGAGTTCGAGTCCGACCCGAAGATCGCCAAGGCGGCCCAGGCGTTGCAGAGCGCGGTGACCTGCACGATGTTCGGCAAGCCGCGGGCTAGCTGACCGGCGCGGGCGCGGTGATGATCGCGGACACCAGGCTCTCGGCCTCGGCCCGCGACATCGCCGCCCCCGCGGCGTGGGCGGCCGCGAACCCGGCGGCCCCCAGGGCCTCCGTCGCCCGCCGCGTGATCGTCCGCACGTCGGCGTCGCCGGGCTCGTCCCAGCCGCGCAGCACGACGGCGGCCCCGAGCAGCCGCCCCGCCCGCTCACGATGATCAAACGGTGTCCGGACCCGCTGCCCTGCTTGCTCGCGGTCATCAAGCTGGGCCCCGTCCCGCTGTCCAGTCGGCCCAGCTTGGCCACCACCGGCCGCGGGCGGGCGGGACAGCTCGATGGCCGCGAGGGCGAGCGCGATGGCGGCGGCGACCGGGGTGTTCCACGTCAGCGTCACGTGCACCGCCGGGTGGTCGAGCCGGCGTACCGCCCGCTCGGGGTGGCCCTCGGCGACGTCCACGTGCGCGAGCACGCTCAGCAGCAGCGCGGCCAGGTGCGGCGTCGACCGGCCGGGCGCCGCCTCCGCCAGCCCCGCGCCGGCATGCTCGCGCGCCGCGTCGAGCCGCCCGGCCCGCCACTCCAGCCGGGCCAGCCCCAGGCGGACCTGCGCCCGCGACTCCGCCGACCCGGCCCTCTCCAGCAGGTACGCGAGCTGCCGCCGCCCGCCCTCCACGTCACCGGCCTCGGCCAGGTGCGTCGCGGCGGCCACCTCGCTCTCCATCGTGTGCTCGGCCATGCCGAGTTCCCGAAAGCAGCGGCCCGCCCGCTCGGCCATCCCCAGCGCGGCGGCCGGGTCGCCGCTGCGGCGCAGCGCCGTGTTCAGGGTGCTCAGCGTGGTTCCGAGGCCCCACCGCTCGCCGACCTCCTCGAACCCGGCCAGCGCCGCCGCCAGCAGCCGCGCCGCCTCGGCGGGGTGCCCGCCGTTCATGGTCAGCACGCCGCGGACCAGCAGGGTCAGCGACCGGCTCCAGAGATCCGTCGGCTCGCCCGAGGGGCTCGGCAGGCCGGCCCGCGAGCCCACGGCCAGCGCCAGCCCGGCCATGTCCAGAAGAGGGTGCGTGCCGGGCGCGGCCTGTTCCAGCGCCGTCCTGATCCGGGCGAAGGCCGCCGCGCCCTCGTCCGGACCGCTGATGGTCTCGGTGGTGGCCAGCGCGTGCGCGGCGACCACCAGCGCGCGGGATCGCGGATCGCTCGCGCCGCGGGTATCGAGGACCCGGCCGAGCAGGTCGAGCGACTCCGGCGGGTGATCGCGCAGGAACCAGAACCAGCTCAGCGCGACGCCGAGCCGTACCGCGAGATCGGCGTCGCCGGACTCGGCCGCCCACCGGATCGCGGCCGCCAGGTTGTCACGCTCCGCGCCGAGGCGGGCCAGCCAGCGCAGTTGCCCGGCGGTGCGCAGGTGCGGGTCGGCGGTCTCGGCCAGCCGGAGGAAGAACCTGGCGTGCCGGTCGCGGACGGCACCGGGCCGCTCCTGGCGCTGGAGCCCGTACTCCCGGATGGTCTCCAGCATGCGGTAGCGCGGCTCCAGCGGGTCGGCGGACTCGGCCGGGTGCAGCAGGGACTTGTCGACCAGAGCCGTCAGCAGCTCGCCGGCGTCGTCCATGCCGCCGATCGCCGCCGCCGCGTCCTCGGTGAAGGTGCCGGGCACGACCGCCAGCCGCTCCAGCAAGGTCCGCTCGTCGCCGTTGAGCAGGTCCCAGCTCCACGCCACCGCCGCGCTCAGGGTCTGATGGCGCGGCAACGCCGTACGGCTGCCGCCGCTCAGCAGCCGGAAGCGGTCGTCGAGCCGGGCCGCGACCGCCTCGACCGGCAGGGCGCGCAGCCGGGCCGCGGCCAGCTCGATCGCCAGCGGCAGGCCGTCCAGGCGGCGGCAGATCTCGACCGCGGCCGTCAGCGCGCCGCCTTCCAGGGTGAAACCGGGCTTCACCGCGGCGGCCCGGTCGTGAAACAGCCGGAGCGCGGCGCAGGCGCGCGCCCGCGCGGCCGTCGAGCCCGGTTCCGGCAGCTCCAGCGGGAGCACCGGGTGCAGGCTCTCGCCGTCGATCCGCAGGGGTTCGCGGCTGGTGGCCACCACCCGCAGTCCCGGGCAGCGGCCGAGCAGCGTCGCGGCGAGCGCGGCGGCGGCCTCGATCACGTGCTCGCAGTTGTCCAGCACCAGCACCACGTCGTCGCCGGCGAGGTTGCCGGCCAGGCGGTCCACGATCCCCTCCGGGGCGACCGGCCGCGCCGGGCCGGGCTGCTCGCGGGCCCGCAGCCGGTCGAGTACCGCCCGGGGCACGTCGCCGGCGCCGACCGGGGCCAGGGGGACGAACCACACCCCGCCGGCCGGCGTGAGCCGCCTGCCGACGGTCGTGGCCAGCCGCGTCTTGCCCGACCCTCCAGGACCGGTCAGCGTGACCAGCCGGACCCGGCCGAGCAGCGCGGCCACGCGGCGCACGTCGTCGTCACGGCCGACGAAGCTGGTCAGCGGGAGGTCCAGGTTGCCGGGCGGGCGGCGGCGTTCGCCGCGCAACACCGCCAGGTGGGCCTCGCGCAGGTGCGGGCCGGGATCAGTGCCGAAACTCTCCGCGAGCAGGGCGCGGACACGCTCGTAGGCGGCCAGCGCCTCGCCGCCGCGGCCGGTCAGCGCCAGGGCCCGGATCAGCTGGGCGTGCAGGCGTTCGCGCACCGGGTGCGCGGCGCTCAGCGCGTCGAGTTCGGCGACCAGGTCGGGGTCGGCGCCCAGCGTCAGGTCGGCTTCGATCCGGTCCTCCAGGACGGCCAGCCTGGCGCGCTCCAGCCGTTCCGCCTCGGCGGCGGCGAACGGCGCCGCGCGCACGTCGGCCAGGGCGGGGCCGCGCCACAGGCTCAGGGCTTCACGCAGGACGGCGGGGGCCTCGGCGGGCGAACGCCGTGCCTGGCGGGCCAGCCGTTCGAACCGGAGCGCGTCGACCGCGTCCGGCTCGACGGCCAGCCGGTAGCCGTCCGGGCCCGAGGTCAGCAGTCCCGGGTCGCCCAGCAGGCGCCGCAGCCGCGACACCAGCGTCTGCAGCGCGTGCAGGGGAGCCTCCGGCGCCGCCTCGTCCCACAGGTCCTCGGCCAGCGCGGCGGGCCGTACGGCATGCCCGGCCTCCAGCGCCAGCCGGGCCAGCAGCACCCGCAGCCGGGCGCCCCCGACCGGCGTCGGGCCGGAGGCGGTCTCCAGCGTCAGCGGACCGAGCACGCCGACCCGCACCCGCGCCCCGGCGCCCGCCTCGGTCTCCTTGGCCATGGCCAGAAGTGTGTCAGAGGGCGCGCGGCCCGCCGTACCAGGAGAGGGCCGACGGGGGTGAGGGTCAGTAGGAGCGGCCGAACAGCACGCGCTTGCCGTAGGCGGCGGGCTGCCCGCAGCGGACGCAGGCGCCGCTGTCGGGCGGCGCGTCGAGCGGGACGCACCGCGGCGTGGCGGCGCTCTCGGCCTTGATGTCGTTCTCGCACACGGCGCGGCCGCAGTGCAGGGCCGAGGCCCAGCCCGTGGTGACGGCGTCGGCGAACGCCTCCCAGGTGCCGACGGTACGGGTGCGGGCCTCGCGGAACTCGGTGGCCCGGCGCAGGAGGAAGGCCTGGAAGTCGGCGAGCATGCCGGGCATGATCGCGGCGACGGAGCCGAGCGGGATCGTCCGCTTGCCCTCCTCGCCCAGCCGCTTGGCCATGACCACGGTGCCGGACTCCAGCTCACGCGCACCGAGTTCGAGCCGGACCGGGGCGCCGCGCAGCTCCCAGTCGTTGAACCGGTAGCCGGGTGAGAGATGGTCGCGGTCGTCGACGTGCGCGCGGACACCGGCCGCCTTGAGCCGGTCCGCCAGGTCGCGGGCGGCGGCCGTGACCTCCTCGCCGCGGCCGATCGGGACGATCACGACCTGGTACGGCGCGAGCCGGGGCGGCAGGACCAGCCCTTTGTCGTCGCCATGCGTCATGACGACGGCGCCGATCATCCGCGTGGTCATGCCCCACGACGTGGTGTGGCACCATTCGAGCCGCCCGGCGGGCGAGGTGTAGCGGATCTGAAAGGCTTTGGCGAAGTTCGTCCCCATGTAGTGGGAGGTGCCGGACTGAAGCGCCTTGCCGTCGCGCATCATGCCCTCGACGGTGAACGTGCGTTCCGCGCCCGCGAACCGCTCCCCTTCGGTCTTCTCACCGGGCACCACGGGCAGCGCCGCGATGTCGCGGCAGACCTCGGTGTACAGGCCGAGGGCGAGCATCGTCTCGCTCATCGCGCCCGCCGCGTCGGCGTGCGCGGTGTGACCCTCCTGCCACAGGAACTCCGTCGTGCGCAGGAACATCCGGGGCCGCAGCTCCCAGCGCACGACGTTCGCCCACTGGTTGAGCAGCAAGGGCAGGTCGCGGTGGGAGGACACCCAGGTGGCCATCATCTCGCCGACGATCGTCTCCGAGGTGGGCCGGACGACCAGCGGCTCTTCCAGCTCCTTGCCGCCCGCGTGCGTGACGACCGCGAGTTCGGGCGCGAAGCCCTCGACGTGCTGCGCCTCGCGCTGCAGGTAGCTCTCCGGGATCAGCAGCGGGAAGTACGCGTTCTCGTGGCCGGTGTCCTTGATCCGCTGGTCCAGCTCTCCCTGGAGGAGTTCCCACAGGCGGTAGCCGTACGGTCGGATGACCATGGTGCCCTTCGCCGGTCCCCGGTCGACGAGCTGGGCCTTGGCCACCAGCTCGTTGTACCAGGCAGAGAAGTCCTCGCTCTGAGGTGTCACACCGCGTTCGTCACGTCCCATGCAGGGAGGTTAGGAGGGCGGAGGGCCGGGGTCATCTGGTTTTCTCGCGTGCTGCCGTACGGTGGGTAGTCACTTTTCCCCGAAGAGAGGACATCATGACCGGGTACGCGCCGGTGAACGGCATGCAGATGTACTACGAGATCCACGGCTCCGGCGGGACGCCGCTGCTCCTGCTGCACGGCGGTCTGTTCAACATCGACCTGCAGTTCGGCGCGCTGATCCCGGGCCTGGCCGCGACCCGCCAGGTCATCGCCGCCGACTTCCAGGGGCATGGGCGCACCAACGACGTCGACCGGCCGCTGACCGTGGCCGACCTGGCCTCCGACGTCGTGGGCCTGCTGAAGCACCTGAACGTGCCGCGGGCGGACGTGTTCGGCTTCAGCGTCGGCGGCGCGGTCGCGCTGCATCTGGCGATCCGCCATCCCGAGCTGGTGCGCAAGGCGATCATCTCGTCGGTGTCCTTCCACCCTCGCGGGGACCGTTCTGAGAACACCGACGCCGTGGGCGAGATGACCGTCGACATGATCGCCGGCACCCCCATGGAGCAGGACTATCTCGCCAAGTCGCCGCACCCGGAGCGGCTGCAGACGCTGCTGGACAAGCTCGGCGCCTTCGACCCCGGCTTCGCCGGCTGGTCGGACGACGACGTCCGCGCCATCGCCGCACCCACCCTGATCACCGTGGGCGACTGCGACGCCGTCAAGCTCGATCACGCCGTGGAGTTCCTACGGCTGCGCGGCGGCGACGTCAACGGCGACTTCGTCGGTGTGCCCGCTTCACAGCTGGCGGTCTTCCCCGGCACGACCCATTTCAACGGACTCGGCCACACCGACGTGGTGCGTGACGTCGTGCTGACCTACCTGGACGCCCCGATGCCCGAGTAGGGCGCGGTCGGCTCAGGCGCAGAAGTCGGTGATGACGCGGGTGAGGACGTCGGTGAGGTGGTCCAGGGAGGCGAGGTCCACCCACTCGACGTCCGCGTGCGCGCCCCCGCCGTCGACGCCGAACAGCAGGCAGGGGATGCCGGCGCGGTCCAGGAGGGAGGCGTCGGTCCAGAAGGGTTCGCCGCGGACCGTGGGCGGGCGGCCGAGGACGGCCTGTGCGTGGCGGGTCACGGCGCGGACCACCTCCGCCTGCGGGTCCGCCTCGAACGGGTCGCGGCGCAGGCCGGGCTTCAGGCGGTGGCGGAAGCCGGGGACGGTGGCGGCCAGGTCGTCCAGGAGGGCGGTCAGTTCCGCCCGCGGATCCTCGCCGGGGACGGTGCGGCGCTCCACCGTGACGCGGCATTCGGCCGGGTAGGTGGAGGGCTCGCGGCCGCCGCGGATGACGGAGGCGTGCACGGTTCCGGCGCCGAGCAGCGGGTGGGACGGGCTCCGCGCGAGCCGCGCTCCCAGGCGCTCCAGCGCGATCAGGAAGTGGCCGGCCTTGGCGATGGCGTCGACGCCGAGGTCGGGCCGCGAGCCATGGGCGGCGCGGCCCTCGATCACCACGTCGAACCAGGCGAAGCCCTTGTGGGCCAGCGTCACCTCCAGATGGCTCGGCTCGGTGACGATCGCCGCGTCGGCGGTGAAGGACCTCAGCACCTCCTCGGTGCCGAAGCTGGCGTGCTCCTCGTCGGCGACGCAGGCCAGGATGACGTCACCGCGCGGCCCGGCGTCGCGGGCGCGGGCGGCGGCGATCATCATGGCCGCGATGCCGCTCTTCATGTCGAACGCGCCCCGGCCGAACATCTTGCCGTCGTGGACGCGCGGGCCGAGGGGGTCGCCGTCGTAGCCGGCCGTACCCACGGTGTCGAGGTGGCCGTTGAGCATGAGCGACCGGCCGCCGCCGGTGCCGCGGGCGACGGCGACGAGCGAGGGGCGGCCCGGACGTTCTTCCAGCCGGTGGACCTCGAAGCCGCGCCCGGCCAGCCACTTGCCGCAGTACCCGGCGACGGCGCTCTCGCCCGCCCCGCCGGGCACCAGGTCCGGGTTGACGGAGTCAAGGGCGATCAACCGCTCCAGAAGGCGTCCGGACTCCATGAACGATCAGGTTACGGACTCCGGGACCGGCTCGGCCAGCTTCCGTGCGGCGGCCATGGTGGCCCGGCCGGACGGCAGCCGGGCGGCGAACGCGATCGCGACGACCGCCGCCACGCCCGCGGCGATCAGCAGGACCTGCACGCTGACCACGTCGGCCAGCGGCCCGAACACGACGGTGCCGAAAGGCGTGGCCAGGGCCATCACGATCGTGACGTAGCTGAACACGCGCCCCTGCATGCCGGGTTCGACGGTCTCCTGGATCAAGGTCATGAACGGGGTCGAGAACGGCGGCACCAGCAGCCCGATCAGGAACATGAACCCGTAGAAGACCCAGAGGTTGGTGCTCAGCCCGAGCGCGACGGTCGCGAGCCCGAAACCGTAGACGGCGATGAGGATCAGCCCCACCGGGCTGCGCTTGGCCAGCACCGTGGACATCAGGACGCCGCCGAGCAGCATGCCGACGCTGAAGGCGACCTCCAGGACGGCCAGCATCCACTCGTCGCGGCCGAAGGTGCGGGCGACCATCAGCGGCGTCATGAACGTGGGCGCCACCGTGAGCAGGAAGATCGTCGCGTACACGACGAGCAGCCAGCGCACGACCGGCTGGCTCTTGATGTAGCGCATGCCCTCGACCAGGTCCTGCCGGTAGGAGGCGGTCGACTCGGTCACCCGCTCCAGCGTCGGGACGGCGACCAGGGCGAGCAGCCCGATGCCGATGACCGCGGTGACCACGTCCAGGAAGAAGACCGGGACGACGCCGAAAGCGGCGAAGATCGCTCCGGCGGCCGCGGGCGCGAGCAGCGCCATCGCCGAGTGGATCGTCTGGAAGATCCCGTTGACGCGCATCAGGTGCTCGCTGGGCACGATCTGCGGGATCATCGCCTGGACCGCGGGGGTCTGGACGCCTGCCCCCACCGAGCGCACCGCGACGGCCAGCAGGACGATCCACAGGTCGGTCACGCCGTTGGCCATCAATATCGCCAGCACCAGCGTCGCCGCGGCGATGCCGCCGTCGGCGATCATCACGAGCACACGGCGGTTCATCCGGTCGGCCAGCACCCCGCCGAAGATCGACACCACGCCCTGCGGCAGGAACGCGGCCACCGCGTAGAGGGCGACCGCCAGCCCGGACTGAGTCTGCAGCGTCACCCACCACATGACCACGTACTGCACGATCATCGAGCCGAACAGCGAAACCGTCTGCCCGGTCAGGAAAAGGGCGACGTTGCGCCGCCAGCCGGTGGTCGTGGTCATGTCGTCTTCCTCTGTGCGCTTGGATCAGTACGCGGGCCACCCTGCCAAGCGGGGATCACCAGCTAACTTCGAACGGTTGAGCGACCCGAGAGATTCCCGCCGGCCGTCATCGGGAGATCAGGACCACGAACTCGTTGCCGTCGGGGTCGGTCATCTCCACCCGGTCCTCGCTCTGCCCGGCCACCGCGGCACCGAGGGAGACGAGACGGTCGACCTCCTCCTGACCGGAGGCGGAGAGGTCGAGGTAGAGCCTGTTCTTCCCGAGTTTGGGCGCCACGGGCGGACCGCCCCACGTGATCTTCGAGCCGCCGTGCGGCGACTGGATCGCGGTCTCCTCGTCCTGGTCCCAGACCAGCGGCCAGCCCAGAGCCTCGCTCCAGAAGTAGCCGACCGCCTGCGTGCCGTCGGACGACAGCGCGCCGATGAACCCGGTGCCGGCCAGGAACTTGTTGCCCGCCTCGATGACGCAGAACTCGTTGCCCTCGGGGTCGGCCAGCACCACATGCCCCTCTTCCGGCAACTGCCCGACGTCGATGTGCTCGGCGCCCAGTTCGAGGGCCCGCGCCACCGTCCGCTCCTGGCCCTCGGGGGACTCGCTCGTCAGATCGAAGTGACACTGGTTCGGGCCCAGCTTCTCGGCCGGGCTCGGAAGGAACCGGAGGGGAAACTCGGTGTCGGCGCCCGGCAGCAGCACCACGCCGTCGCGGGGGTCCTCGGTCACCTCCCGGCCCAGGAGCTCGCCCCAGAAGCGGGCGAGACGGAGTGGATCTTTGGCGTCGAAGCAGAGCGCGGCGAGCTGAGAGGTCATCCGGCATCTCCCATCAGGTGATGTGCGGCACGCACACCAGGCGTGTGAACGACGCAACGCTAGTCGGCCCGCTGACGACGCCGCCAACGCTTTAATCCGGCGGCCTTGCGCGTCCGGCAGCCCCCACGACCATCGTCTTGCGGATCCGGCAAGACCTCGTGCCACATCCGCATACCCGCTCTAACGTGGGGATATGCACCCACACGACGCCTCTCACCACGCCCAGGCGGAAATCCTCGACCTGGACGCCGAAGTCCTCGCCGGCCACCTCGCCGCCATCACCGCATGGCTGCCGATCGATACGCCCCCTCGCCGGATCGTGGACCTCGGCAGCGGAACGGGCGCCGGCACCTTCGCCCTCCTCACCCGCTTCCCCGAGGCGCACGTCATCGCCGTCGACTCCTCGCCCGAGCACCTGCACCGCCTGCGCGAGAAGGCGGGTACCCGCGAGGTGGTCACCATCCAGGCCGACCTCGACACCGGCTGGCCCGATCTGGGCACGCCCGATCTCGTGTGGGCCTCGGCCTCCCTGCACCACCTGGCCGACCCCGGCCGCGCGCTGCGCGAGGTCGGCGACATCCTCGCGCCCGGCGGGCTGTTCGCCGTCGTCGAACTGGCCGGCTTCCCCAGATTCCTGCCCGAGTACGCCCCGCAGGACCGCCCCGGCCTGGAAGAACGCTGCCACGCGGCGAGCGCCCGCTTCCACGCCGAGCACGTGCCGCACCGCGGCGCCGACTGGGGACCGAAGCTGACCGCCGCCGGATTCGTCATCGAGGGCGAACGCACGCTCACCGTCAACATCGGCGGCTCCGGCAACGAGGCGGTCGGCCGCTACGCCCTCGCCAGCCTGCGCCGCATCCGCGAGGGCGTCGCCGGCCTCCTCGCGCCGGAGGACCTCGCCGCGCTCGACCGCCTGCTCGACACCGAAGGCCCGCACAGCATCCTGCGCCGCGACGACCTCATGGTCCGCACCGAACGCACCGTCTGGGCGGCCCGCCCGAAGGGATGATCACGACCATCCGGCCGGCGGGCGCTCAGGCCGGATCGCCGGTGTGCGCGAGGGCCGAGGGGGTCAGCCGGCCGACGATGGCCGGGGCCTCGTGGACGAGGCCGTCGTCCTCCACCGCCTCGACCATGAAACGGGCGTAGTCCACGCGACGGGTCAGGTTGCTCGCGAGGATCGGATCGCCCACGTGCCGGCTCCACACCGGCAGGCCCTGGCTCTCGCCCTCCTCCAAGTCGCTGCCGCGCACGACCGTCCAGCGGGTGTCGCTGGCGAAGATCCGCCGGCACGCCTCCACCTGGTCGTCCACGTCGACGACCCCGGCGATCTTGGCCAGCCGGCCGAACACGGCGGCGTACAGCTTGAAGGCCCGGGGATAGACGTCCTTCCCGTCGCGGGTGATGTGCCAGCCGCAGGAGAACACCAGGCGGGCGTCCTTGCGCGCGTGGTCGAGGACGGCCTGGGCCGTACCGGAGGCATAGCGTTTCCTGCCCCAGGGCACCAGCACCGTGAGGACGGCGTCGCAGTCCCGCACCGCCCGCGCGATGATCGCGGGGGTGTTGGTGGCTCCGGGGATCACCGTGACGCGTCCCTCGAAGTCGGCGAGCTTGGCCACGCTCTGCTCCCGGCACACGCCCACGACCTCGTAGCCCCGGTCCAGCGCGTGCCGCACCAGGTAGCGCCCGAGCTTTCCCGACGCGCCGACGACGCACACCTTCTTGCCCGAACCGATCGGTTCCACGGCCCGCTCCTCTGCTCCGCAACACCTACACTTACGGCGTAAGGGTAGAACCTTGCAGTGTAAGGTTGTCAAGCCGTCCCAGCAGAACAGGCAGGAGAACGTCGTGGACACCGAGACAGCCGGCACGCCTGCGCCCCGGCGCAACACGCTCACCAAAGAGGTGGTGATCCGTACGGCGGTCGCGCTGGCCGACGAGGCGGGCACCGGCGTGCCGAGCATGCGCAGGCTCGGTGACCGCCTCGGCATCGAGGCCATGTCGCTCTACCACCACTTCCGCAACAAGGACCTGATCCTCGACGGCATGATCGACGTGGTCTTCGGCGAGATCGAACTCCCGCCCGCCGGCATGGACTGGCAGGCGGCGATGCGCCGCCGGTCGGCCTCGATGCGCGCGGCCCTCACCCGCCACCCGTGGGCGATCCGCCTCATGGACTCGCGCACCAACCCCGGCAACGCCACCCTGCGCCACCACGACGCGGTCATCGGCTGCCTGCGCTCGGGCGGATTCTCGATCGCCGGCGCCTCGCACGCGATCTCGGTGCTGGACGGCTACATCTACGGGTTCACGCTCCAGGAGCTCAGCCTGCCGTTCACCTCGCCGGAGGGGCTGGAGGACGTGGCGGGTTCGATCATGGAGCAGTTGCCGCACGAGGAGTTCCCGCATCTCAGCGAGATGCTCGCCGAGCGGGGTCTCAAGGGTGACTACGCCTACCAGGAGGAGTTCGACGTCGGCCTCGGGCTGATCCTCGACGGGCTGGAGCGCCGGCGGGAAGGCTGGCGGTAGCCGGTGGTCAGGCCAGGAAGCGCAGCAGTTCCTTGGTGACGAACCGGGGGTTCTCCTCCACGAGCCAGTGCCCGGCCTTCGGCACGTCCACCGCCCGCACGATGTTGGTCAGGCGCGGGGCCACCGTGGCCTTGATCGCCTTGATCTGGCCCTGGGCGCTCATGACCAGGGCCGGGACGCGGACCGGCTTGGCCGCTTTGGCGTCGCCGACGTCCTTGTCCAGGCTGCGGTAGAGGTCGAAGCCGCCGGACAGGGCCGCGGGGCGGCTGTAGGTCCTGGCGTACTCGTTGATCTCGGCGTCGGTGAACGGGGATCGGGTCGAGGTGCCGCCGAACGCGGTGCCGCCGAAGGAGACCTGGGGGTAGAACAGGGCCAGGTAGTCGCGGACGTCGTCCCCCACTACCGTCTCGGGGACCTTGGGCTGGGAGTGGAAGGCGATGTGCCAGCTCAGCGAGCGGTAGGTGCGCGCGTCGATGCCGGGGCCGGGCAGCGGCAGGTCCAGGTAGCCGAGGCGGGCGGTGTCGGCCGGGAACTGGGCGGCGTACTGGAAGGCCACGGCGGCGCCGAGGTCGTGCCCGATCACGCGGGCGTCCCGCACACCCAGGCGCTCGGCCATCAGGGTGTGGACGTAGCGGGCGAGGGTGGCCTTGTCGTAGCCGGTCGGGGAGCCGGTGCTGTCGCCCAGTCCTGGCAGGTCGACGGCGTAGACGGTGTGGTGCTTGGCCAACTCGGGCATGATCGGCCACCAGCCGTACCAGGTCTGCGGCCAGCCGTGCAGCAGGACGACCGGCGGACCGCTGCCGCCGGCCACGTAGTGCATTCGGACGCCGTCCACGTCGGCGAACTCGTGCCGGAAGGTGCTCGTGAACTTGGGGTCGTTCCGCGTGGCGGCGGTGTGGGCAGGAGCGGAGGCGGAAGCGGGAGCGGGCCCGGCCGCCGGTGCGGCGCAGGCGCCCGCGCCGGCGGTGAGCAGGACGGCGAGCGTGAGAGAGGCCATCGTGCGCAGAAGACGGCGTGGCCGTGGTGCGGAGATCATGTGTTCCTGTCCTGGATGAAGGGGTGGAGTCAGCGGCCGGTCGCGCCGTCGATCAGTTCGCGGAGGATGTCCGCGTGACCGGCATGGCGGCCGGTCTCCTCGATCATGTGGACGAGCGCCCAGCGGACACTGCCCGGGTCGGTGTTCCGGTCGAGAACCTCGTTCGCGCGCTCGACCGTCTCCCGGTAGCGGGAGACGACGTCGGCGACGCTGTCGGCCGGCGCCGCCCGGAAGGTCGACGGCCAGTTGGTGACCTTGTCCCCGAGGAACGTCGCGCGCTCGACGAACGTGAGGTGGTTGAGCAGGCCGAGCAGGTTCGTGCCCGACGGCACTGCCGCCGTTCTGACCTGGGGTTCCGGGGCGCCGTCGACCTTCGCGGCGATCGAGTTCCTGAGGTAGTCGAGGAAGCCGCGCAGGACCTCGGTCTCGCCGCCGCCGGTGCGGGGCGGCGGAGTGTCTCTACGGGTCATCGTGATCTCCTTACGGTGCCGTGCGGCGGATGAGCAGGACGTGGTCGGTCACCTCGGCGGTACGCCCGCCGGGACCGGTCGCGATCCGGCGGGGCGAGTCGGCCCGTTCGACCGTCCACGTCGCCGGGTCCAGATCGATCCCCGCGGCGACCTCCAGCGGGGCGGGAAACCGGGCATCGGGATCCTGGTTCCACGACCACGGCGTGGCCGAGCCGTGGTCGACGACCAGCAGGCGCCCGTCCACGCGCAGCGCGTACGCGGCCACCCGCAGCACGCTCGCCCTGTCCAGGTCGAACGGGGTGTGCAGGTAGTGGGCGCAGATCAGGTCGTACCCGCCTCGCGGGAAGGATTCACGCAGGTCATGCCGCTCGGCGACGACCCGCTCGCCCAGGCCGCGGGAACGGGCCAGGCGGGCGAGCCGTTCGACCGCCACGGCCGAGATGTCGGCGGCGGTGACGTGCCAGCCGCGGCGGGCCAGCCACAGCGCGTCGCCGCCGGCGCCGCAGCCGAGGTCCAGCGCGGCGCCGGGCGGCAGGTCCGCGACCGTCTCGGCGAGGCGGTCGTTCGGCCGGGGGTCGGTGGCGGCCGGGCGGGCGGTGTGGACGCCGTCCCAGAACGTGGCCGCATCGGTGGTGCTCATCGAGGTTCCTTCCGTCGTGACGCGCCCAGGTTCACCGGGCTTGCCATGGTTCGGCAAGGAAACTTGCGGTTCTGGCAAGATGGCCCCGTGGACCAAGAAACGGATGACGTGCTCGACGGCGTGGGGACCCGGCTGCGTACGCTGCGGCGGGAACGCGGCCTCACCCTCGCCGACCTCGCCGCGACCACCGGGGTGTCGGAGAGCACCCTGTCCCGGCTGGAAAGCGGGCAGCGCCGGGCGACGCTGGAGTTGTTGCTGCCGCTGGCGCGTACCTACGACGTGCCGCTGGACGACCTGGTCGGCGCTCCGCGCACGGGCGACCCCCGCATCCATCTGAAGCCGGTGCAACGTTTCGGGATGATCTTCATCCCGTTGTCCAGGCGGCCGGGCGGGGTGCACGCGTTCAAGATGATCATCCCGGCCGTGCCGGAGCCGCTCGAGCCGACCCCGCAGACCCACGACGGCTTCGAGTGGCTGTACGTGCTCAGCGGGCGGCTGCGGCTGGTGCTCGGGGAGCGTGACCTGACGCTGCCGGCCGGTGAGGCGGCCGAGTTCGACACGTCCCTGCCGCACTGGCTGGGCAGCGCCGACGGGGGAGCGGTCGAGCTGCTCATCCTGTTCGGCCTGCAGGGCGAGCGCGCGCACGTGCGCGCCCACCCTCACCAACGCCGCTGACCTGGTATTTCCATATGGAGTTATACCAGCGTTTACAAATTCCCTTCCCATCAGATCAGGAATATGGTCAAACGCTTTTCCTATACGGAAAGAGTTCCGGCAATTTCCGCCCTTCCTTAATTGCCAATCGGTGATTAAAATCACGTCGATGACGACGCATCTGGCTCGTTACCTCACACCGATGGAGGACAGCTCCCGGTGGGACGGGTTCGAATTCCGGCCTGGCGACATTGTCATCAATTCGCCGGCGAAGTGCGGCACCACCTGGACGCAGATGATCTGCGCGCTCCTGATCTTCCAGACGCCCCGGCTGCCCGCGCCCCTGTCCAGCCTCTCCCCGTGGATCGACATGCTCGTGCGTCCGAAGCAGGAGGTCTGGGACCGCCTGGCCGCGCAGCAGCACCGCCGTTTCATCAAGACCCACATCCCGCTCGACGGAATCCCGAGCGATCCGCAGGTCACCTACATCACTGTGGGCCGTGACCCCCGCGACGTCGCCATATCCCTGCGCAGCCACGGCAAGAACCTCAAGCGCGACGTGATCCGCCGCCTGATCAACCAGGCCGCCCACCCCGGTCCCGGCGGGTCGGAGGCGCCGGTGGACGCCTATGACGAGCGGGACCTGCTCGACGAGCGGTCGTACACCTTACGCTGGGTGGACAACGACGACTCGCCGTTCGTCAACCTCGACTCGCTGCGTGCGCTGATCTGGACGCAGAGCCGCGCCTGGGTGCGCCGCGAGCAGCCGAACGTCATCCTGCTGCACTACGCCGACCTGTCCGCCGACCTCGCCGGGCAGATGCGCCGGCTCGCGGAACGGCTCGGCATCGACATCCCCGAGAGCAGGTGGCCCGAACTGGTCGAGGCGGCCACGTTCCGGCAGATGCGCGACCGCGCGACCGAACTGGCGCCCGACGAGCAACTGGGCTACATCCGTGATCGCGAACGCTTTTTCCGCAGCGGCAAGTCAGGCGAATGGGAGCAGTTCCTCACCACCGAGGACCGGGCGCGCTACGACCGCCGGATGGCCGAACTCGCGGAGCCCGGCTTGCTGGAATGGCTCCATCACAGACCCGATAACCGATGATAAATCAGGAAATTCCGGATAAACCACCCGACGCGCTTGAGTTTGTGACGGTCGAGCGCGTCCCCTCGTTAGGCGGCATTTCCGAGCGTGCGTGGAATGACGTCGCCGACCCGCGGGACCTGTACCAGAGCCACGCGTGGCTGCGGGCCCTGGAGCAGTCCGGTGACGCACCCGTCACGTACCTGATAGCCCGGCGGCCCGGGGACCCGCGCGTCCTCGGCGTCCTGCCCCTCTACGACTCACTCCCCAGCCGCGGCGACTACCTGAGCTGGCCCGAACTGCACTTTCGCGACCTCATCGCCGCGAGCTCGCGCGGTGGCCGGCTGGGACTGCTGGCCGGCTCCTGCGCGGGGTTCGGCACGCGGCTCATCGTGGACCGCGCCCTGCCGAGCCCGGCCAAGACCGCCGTCCTGCGCGCGCTCCGGGACGCCGCCCGCGCCGTCGCGGCCGAGCGCGGGCTCCCGTACACGTTCTTCCTGTTTCTCGACGCCGCCGCGTGGAGAGAGCTCGCACCGGTGACCGCAGACGGAGATCACCACCGGCTGGCGAGCGTCGCGCAGACCGAGCTGGAGCTCCCCGGAGCGGGCTTCGAGGACTACCTGGCGACGCTGCCGCGCAACACCCGCACCAGCGCGCGCAGGGAGACGGGCGTCTTCGCCAAGGAGTGTTCGGCCGAGACCGTGCCTCTCCGGGAAGCCATCCCGGCCGTGGCTCCGATGATCGTGAACGTGCGGGCCAAGCACGGGATGGCGTACAGCGTGGACGTGGTCACGCGGCGCCTGTCGGCCTATGCCCGTGCGCTCGGGGACGCCGCGGCCACGGCCCTGCTGTGCCGGGCGGGGAGCCGGCTCGTCGGCGCCGGGGTCATGTGCCGCTGGCATGACCGGCTGTACGTGACCGATTTCGGGCGCCTCGACGACGGGGCGCCCGACCCGTTCGTGTACTTCAACGCGGCGATCTACGAACCCGTCAAGCACGCCTACGCGGCCGGGCTGTCGAGGGTCGTCACCGGCGCGGGGGCGGAGCTGGGCAAGGCCCGGCGCGGTTCGGCCGTGCTCCCGCTGGTGCACCTGGCGTGGGCGGCGGACGGCCGGGACCGGCGGATCGGCACCGAGCAGGCGGAGGAACGCAGGACGCACTGGCGCCAGTTACGCAGCGCTCACCCCACCTACTTCCCCGCGGTGTGGGATGAGCTGTTGTGACGTGACAACGAGGGAGAACAGCGTGAGCCGAGGCCACGAACGGGGGCTTCTCGGACGGCCTCGGGACCCGGGCGCCGTCGCCCTGGTCCACGAGGGCCGTGCCTTCACCTTCGGCGACGTCGCCGCACTCGGCGCGGACGTCGGCAACCATGTCGGGAGTCACCTACTGAAGCGCCGCGTGGTGGGCGTGCCGGCCGAGCGGAGCCCGGAGTTCGTCGCGCGGCTCGCGGGGGTCTGGGCGGCGGGAGCCGTACCGGCGATCCTGGGGGACTGGGGTCCCGAGCGGGTACGCGGCGCGCTGACGGCCGCCCGCGCCGCGGCGACCTTCGGACCGTCGGGCGCCCTGGAACTTCTGGACACCACCGCGGACGAGCAGCCGCAAGAGGCCAGCCACATCCTCTTCACCTCCGGCACGACGGGCAGCCCCAAGGGGATCGTGGTCGGGCGACCCGCTTTCGAGGCCGCCAGCACGGCGTTCTTCGACGAACTGCCCATGGACGGATCCGATCGGGTCGCCTTCCTCAGCAGGCCGGGCCACGACCCGAGCCTGCGGGAGCTGATCGCGCCCTGGCTCACCGGCGCGACGTTGTTCATCCCCGGCCGCCGCACGGCGGCCGATCCCCGGCTGACGGCGGCCTGGCTGGCGGAGCACGCCATCACCGTGCTCCAGGGCTCCCCGGTCCTGCTGCGGCTCATGGCGGGCTCGTCGCCGCCCGTCGGCAGCCTGCGGCTGGTCTGCTCGGCGGGAGCCCGGCTCACGGCCGCGACGCTGCGGGCGACGGCCCGGTTCGCCCCCAACGCCACCATCGCCAACTGTTACGGCGCGTCGGAGACCCCGCAGGTGCTGTGCATGCACCGGGTGCCGCCCGGAGAGGGGGCCGTGAGCGAGGACCCGGTTCCCATCGGACGCCCCCTCGGCCATGCCGTCACCAGGATCGTCCCCGCCGACGGTGAAGGGCGGCTGCACGTTGAAGAAGCCGCCTGCGCGCTCGGCTACACCGACGGAACGCCTCTGCTGACTCCCGGCCAGGACGGGCGCGGCTGGTACGACACCGGTGACATCGTCAGCCGGCTGCCGGACGGCTCGATGTGCTTCGTCCGGCGGGCGGACCGGCAGGTCCAGGTCAACGGCGCCCGGGTGGAGCTGGACGAGATCGAGGGCGCGGCGGCCAAGGTCGCCGGTGTCGTCGAGTCGGTGGCGACGTTCGTCGAGGACGGCGGGGGCGTCGGGTCCGTGCGCCTGACCGTCGTGGGCGGCACCACGACGGAGGACGAGGTCCGCGCGGTGCTGCGCGACCACCTGGACCCCGCGGTCATGCCGTCGAGCATCGAGGTGCGGGACGCGTGGCCGGACGACGACCAAGGCGACGACGACCCGGCGACGCTGATGGAGGTTCTGCGCGAAAGCGCGCGGTCGGCTCTCGGCGGCGGCGAGATCGACCCTGACGGCGGCTTCTTCGAGGCCGGGTTCACGTCGATGTCGCTCATGGCCTTCGTGTCGGAGGTCTCGGTCCGGCTCGGGACGGAGATCTCTCCCCTGCTGGTCTTCCAGTATCCGAGCCTGAACAGCTTCGCCGGCTATCTTCGGAGGGCGGATGATGATGGGCAACCTCGTTGAGCCGATCGCGATCGTCGGGATGGCCGGCCGGTTCCCGGCGGCGCCGGACACCCGGCGGCTCTGGGAGATCCTCGTGGCCGGCGAGGAGGCGGTGCGTTTCCCCGCCGAGGCCGAGCTCCGCGCGAGCGGCGTGCCGGGCGCGGCGCTGGAGGACGCGGCCTACGTCAGGGCGGTGGCGGAACCGGCGGGCCTCGACCTGTTCGACGCCGGGTTCTTCGGCCTGACCCGGCGGGAGGCCGAGACCTGCGACCCCCAGCTACGGCTGTATCTGGAGACGGCGCACGCCGCCGTCGAGAACGCGGGCTACGACCCCGCGAAACTGGGCAGAACGGGCGTGTTCTCGTCGGTCGCCGCGAACCGGTACGCCATCGGCCGGGTGCTCGGCAGCCTGGAGGCCCTGCGCAGCGCCACCGGCATGGCCGCCGGCATGTGGAACAACCCCGACAGCGCCTCGACGCTGGTCTCCTACAAGCTGAACCTGCACGGGCCGAGCATGACCGTGCAGACCGCGTGTTCGAGCTCGCTCGTGGCCGTGCATCTCGCCGTGAACGCGCTGCGCCTCCAGGAGTGCGACGTCGCGCTGGCCGGTGGCGCGGACGTCGAGTTCCCGGTCGGTCACGGGTACTGGTGGGCCCAGGACGGCCCGCTGAGCCGCGACGGCCACTGCCGCCCCTTCGACGCGGCCGCCACCGGCACGATCTTCGCCAGCGGCGCCGGCGTCGTGGTGCTCAAGCGGCTCGCCGACGCCCTGGCCGACGGGGACCGGATCTCCGCGGTGATCCGCGCCGTGGCGGTCAACAACGACGGCGCGGCCAAGGTCGGCTTCACCGCGCCCAGCGCCGACCGGCAGGCGGAGGTCGTGCTGAGCGCCATGGAGGCCGCCGACGTGGGCCCCGAGGACATCGGGTACGTGGAGGCGCACGCCACCGCGACCCGCCTGGGTGATGCCATCGAGATCTCGGCGCTGAAGAAGGCGTTCCGCGGCCGGGCCCCGTCGCAACCCGCGGTCCCGATCGGATCGATCAAGGGAAACGTGGGCCACCTGGGTCACGCGTCGGGCATCACCTCGCTGATCAAGGCGGCGCTGTCGCTGAGCCACGAGCAGATTCCGGCGAGCATCAACGTCGAGAACGTCAACCCGCTGCTCGGCCTCGAGAACTCGCCGTTCGTCGTCAACGACAAGTCGCGGCCGTGGCCGCGACAGGGTGGCCGGCGGCGCCTGGCCGGGGTCAGCTCCTTCGGCATCGGCGGCACGAACGCGCACGCGATCCTCGAAGAGGCGCCGTCCCGCGTGACCGAACCGGCTCCGGAGCCGGTGCAGCTGATCGTCTGGTCGGGACGGACCCCGGCCGCGGCCGAGGCGTATCCGCAGCGGCTCGCCCGGTTCTTCGAGGACTGCGCGGAGCCGCTCTCCGACGTCGCGTTCACCCTGCAGAAGGGGCGCACGCCGCACCCGGTCCGGGGGGCCGTGGTGGTGGAGAGCGTGGCCGACGCGGCCGCCGCCGTCCTCGATCCCGCGCGGCGGATCGTGACGCCGGAGGAGCGGGCGGAGCGCGGCACCGTGTTCCTGTTCCCGGGAGAAGAGGCGCGGCACGAACGTATGGCGGCGGAGCTCCATCGCACCGAACCGGTGTTCCGCGCGGCGTTCGACGAGTGTTCCGCCCTGTTCGCGGCCCAGGGGCGGCGGGACGCGTCGCCGTTCAGCGTCGAGTACGCGCTGGGACGGCTGTGGCTGACGCTGGGCGTCGAGCCCGGCGCGCTGCTCGGCCAGGGCGTCGGAGAGCTCGCGGCCGCCGCGCTCGCCGAGGTGTTCACACTCCCGGAAGCGGTACGGCTGGTCAGCGCCCGTGCGAGCGGCTCCGCCGAACTCCTGCGCCTGGCCTTCGACGGCATCGCGCCGCGCAGACCCCGCTGGAAGATCTACTCCGCCTCCACCGGCGGCCCGGCCGAGGCGCGGAGCGTGGACTTCTGGATCCGGCAGCTCACCGGGCCCGCCCTGTTCTCACAGGCGCTGGAGGCCGTGCTGTCGGACGGTGACCGGGTGCTGCTGGAGGTGGGCCCGGGGCGGACGCTCACCACCCTGGCCCGCGCGCATCCGCAGGTACGCGCCAAGCGGCACCTGGCGATCCCGACGCTCCCGAGCGGGCCGTCGAAGGGCGCCACGGAACGCAGCTCCTTCCTGCACGCCCTGGCCCGGCTGTGGACCCTGGGCACGGAGGTGAACTGGCCGGCGGGGCCGCGTGCGCGCGTACCGCTGCCGGGATATCCGTACCAGCGCGAGCGGTTCTGGATCGAGCAGCGCGCCGCGCCCGTCGTCGAGGAAGTCGAGGAAACGGAACGCCAGGCGGTGTTCCGGCTTCCCACGTGGGTGGAGGCCGCACCTGCCGCACCTGACGGTGCTGACGTTCCCGGTCCCTCGCTGGTGTTCCTGCCCGCCGACGCGCGACGGGCCGGCGACCTGCTCGCCCTGCTCGGCGACGTGCCGCGGGTGCCGTACGGCACCGCGTCCGCCGACGTCGCCCGGCTGCTGGACGAGCTGCGCGAAGAGCACCGGTACCCGGAGCTCATCATCGACGCGACACAGCTCGGCGCCCTGGCCGAACCCGATCTGAGCGGCATCGACGCCCAGCTCGACGCCGGATTCCACCGCCTCGTCGAGCTTCTGCGGGAGGCGGCGCGCCGGGCGCCCGACAAGCGCGCCCGCGACGTCCTGGTCCTCGCCGAGCGGTCCGCGGACGTGACGGGCGGCGAAAGCGTGCATCCGGTACGCGCCATGCTGCTCGGCCTCCTGCGGAGCTACATGCTCGAGAACCCGCGCGCCACGTGCAAGCTCGTCGACGTCCAGGACGGCGTCAGCGGAGATCGGCTGCTCGCGGAGCTGCGCGGCCCGCGGCGATCGGAGATCGTCGCCCTGCGCGGGGACCGGCGCTGGGTCCCCGGCGAGCGCGAACTCGTCCCCGGCGGTCCCGGCCCGGTCGACCTGCGGCACGGGGGCGCCTACGTCATCACCGGCGGGCTCGGCGGCCTCGGCCTGGCCGTGGCGCGCGGCCTGGCGGAGACCGGTACACGGCCGCGGCTGCTGCTGCTCGGCCGCACCGCGACGGACGGGCACGACGCCGCGCTCGCCGCGATCCGGGCCCTGGGCGCCGAGTGCCGCTTCGAGACCTGCGACGTGACCGACGCGGCCGCGCTGCGGCGCGTGCTCGACTCCTTCGGGGTCGCCAACGGGGTGTTCCACCTCGCGGGCGTGGCGGGCGACGGCATGATCCAGTTCCGGACGCGGGCGCAGATGGCGGCGACGCTCGCGCCCAAGGTTCACGGAACGCTGGCGCTGGTCGAGGTCCTGGGGGGCCGGGCCGGCCTGGACTTCTTCGTGGCCTTCTCCAGCCGCGCCGCGCTGCGGGGCCTGGTCGGCAGCGCCGACTACGCCGCGGCGAACGCCTTCCTCGACGCGGTGGTACGCCGCCAGCCCTTGGCCGGTGTCGCCTCGACCACCATCAACTGGCCGTCGTGGTCCGAGGTCGGCATGGCCGCCCGCCAGAGCGCGCGTGCGGCGTCGGCGACGGAGGTGCGGTGGTCGGCCCCGCTGTCGGCCGAGGACTATCCGATCCTGGACGAACACCGCATGGACGGCGTCCCGGTCCTGCCCGGCACCGCCCAGGTCGACTTCGTGCTGCGCGCCTTCCGCGAGGCGATCGGCCACCCGGACGGGCGGCCCGCGCAGCTGCGCCACATGGTCTTCCGGCAGCCGATCACCACCCCGGAGCCCGTCTGCCTGGAGGTCGGCTTCGAGCCGCACGATGACTCCTGGCGGTTCACCGTCCGCACCGCGCCGCCGTCCTCCGGCGACTACCGCGTCCACACGACGGGTGAGATCGGGCTGGTGGACGCCGGCGCCGGTGAGGTGGACCTGGACGGCCTGCGCGCGTCGCTGCCCGATCGGCGGGTCCCCGTCAACGACGCCGGGAACCGGCTGTTCACCATCGGCCCGCACTGGCCGGAGGAGGAGATCTGGACCTCCGGGGCGGACGCGGGCACGAAGCTGGCCGTCCTCACCTTTCCCGAGGCGTTCGGCCACGAGCTCGCCGAGCACGCGCTGCACCCCACCCTCCTGGACGCGGCGGTGTCACTGGCCCGCGATCCCGACCATGAGCCGCCGCACGCGCCGTTCGCCTACCAGTCGATCGTGGTGCACCGGCCGATCCCGGCGCGTGCGTACAGCCACATCCGCCGCCGCCCGAGCGGTTCTGACACGATCGTGGCCGACATCGACGTGCTGACGGCCGCCGGTGAGGTCGCGGTCGAGGTCAGGGGCTTCACCATGCGCCGCGTCGACGAGTCCATGGTGGCCCCGCGCGAGCAGCGAGGCGCCGGCGACGGGATCACGCCCGCGACCGGGGTCGGCATGCTGCTGCGCATCCTGCGGGGACCCGGCCACCGGCAGGTGGCGATCACCATGTCGGGACAGGACGCGGTCCTGCGGAACGCCGCGGTCAGGCCGGACGCCCCAGACGTCGAGCGGCGGAGCTCACCCGGGCGCGACCCGGGCGGCGCGCCGTCGGAGGAGGAGTCACTGGAGGTCCGGCTGACGCGGATGTGGTGCGCCGCGTTCGGCGCGGACGCGGTCGGCCCCGACGACGACTTCTTCGAGCTGGGCGGCGACTCCTTCACCGCGGTGGAGCTGGTGGAGGAGATCCGCCGCGCGTTCGGCGTGGACGTCGGCATCGCGGCCATCTTCGACCACCCGACGGTGACCGAACTGGTCGCCGAGCTGCGGCGGCTGACCGGGTGAGATCAGCGAACCTTTCCGACCCATTCGCGAAGCGTCTCGGGATCGAGCCGCTCGACCATCTGGTGGCCGCCCTCGACCATCTGGACCGACACCTCGTCCGTCGTGTACTGGTTCCAGTCGTTGAGACACTCGGTGTCGCAGGAGCTCGCGTCGCCGGTGGCGCCGACCGCGATGATCGGCGTGTGCAGCATCGGGCGCGGATCCGCCTCCAGATAGCGGTTGAGCAGGTGGTACTCGGATCGCCACAGACGTGCGTACTCCGGCAGGGCCGCCGTGTCCGTGATGTGCCGCGGCGCCTCGATCTCCTCGGCCAGCGCCCGGTCGGGCAGCTCGGCCAGAGGGGAGAGGGGCGTGCGGTGCGGCGGGTACTGGCACAGGACGACGGTGCCGCGAAGCCGCCCTTCCAGGTGCCTGGCCGCCTCCAGGCAGACCAGACCGCCCATGCTGTGGCCCACCAGCACCACGTCCGTGGCACCGGACGTCGTGACGAGGGACGCCAGCGCCGCGCCCCGCTCGTCGACGGAGGGTACGCTCATCGGCTCGCTCCAGCTGGCCCGGCGGATGACGGGTAACCGCCCCGGTTCGTTCCACTGGTCCACGAACTTCGTCCGGCCGCCCAGGCCGGGGACGAAGATGACGGCCGGGCCGCCGTCGAGTGCCGGGCTGACGATGTAGTTCGCAGACTCCTGACCACCCACGTCATTCGCTCCTATTGCCACCAATTGACGAAGTGTGAGGACATGCCTTACCAGCTATTTGCCAAAGCTTAGCGCCGATCCCGGGCGGTCTCCATTTATCGCAAGAGTGGCTGATTTTCCTCCATCACTGGTTCATTAACCTAGATCTGTGGCAAAGTGTGACAGGTGTCGACGCTGATTGCCGCCGCCGTGATCATCCTTATCGCTTCGACGGTGCACGCGGTGACCGGTTTCGGTTACGCGCTCGTCGCGACCCCGTTGCTGGCCCTCACGGTCGACCCGCACACCGCTGTGGTCGCCACGACGGCGTCCGCCTTGGCCATGACCGTCACGGTCGCCGTGCGCCAGCGGGAGCACGCCGAGTGGCGGGTGGGCATAATCGCCATGGCCGGGATCGTGCTCGGCATGCCGCTCGGTCTCTGGGTGTACGCGATCACCTCTGAGCAGGTGCTGACCGTGCTGATCGGGATTGGCGTCCTGGGCTGCACGCTGATGGTGTGGCGGCGCGTGAAGGTGAAGGGGAACATCCCCATCCTGGTGGGAGTCGGCCTCGTCTCCGGCGCCCTGTCCACCTCGACCGGCACCAACGGCCCGCCGATGGTCGCCGCCTTCCAGGGCATGGGCTACGACCCCGCCAAGTTCCGCGCCACCCTCGCGGTGGTGTTCGCGGGAACCAGCGTGCTCAGCCTGATCGGGTTCGCCGTGGCCGGGCAGGTGACCCAGCAGTCGATCTGGATCGGGCTGGTGGGTCTGCCGGTTGTGCAATTGGGGTATTTCATAGGAAATGCGATCTTTAGTCGCATTGACCCGGATCGCTTCCGCAAGGTGGTGCTGCTGGCTCTGCTCGTCAGCGCCGTGGTGACCCTCTCCAGCGCGCTCAACGGCTGACCTGCACCGCTGTCAAACTCCCGGAAAACAGCGGATTTCATGGAAGACCCAACCGTTCACCCCCTCTCAGTCGTCTTTTCTATATGACGGATTCCGAGGCGTTCGAGGCCTTCGTCGCCGCCTGGTACCCGCGGCTGCTCCGTGCGGCCATCCTCATCAGCGGAGACCGGCATCTGGCCGAGGACGTGCTCCAGGATGCCCTCATCAAGCTGGCGCGCCGCTGGCCGAAGGTGCACACCGACCCGGTCAGCTACGTGCGTACCACCTTGTACAGGGACGTGGCGTCCCGGTGGCGCAGGCGGCGGGAGTTCGCCTACGGGGAGCCGCCCGACCACCCCGACCCCGACCCGTCGGGGGCGTCGGATCTGAAGGTGGTGTTCGCCCGCGCCCTGGCCAGGCTGCCGGTGAAGCAGCGGGCGGTGCTGGTGCTGCGCTTCTACGAGGACCTGCCCGTCGGGGAGGTCGCCGCGGTCCTCGGGGTCTCGTCCGGAACGGTGAAGAGCCAGACGCACGCGGCGCTGAAACGGCTGCGCGAGGTCGCTCCCGAACTGGAAGAGGTGCTGATATGACGGACCAGAGACTGCGGGAGCTCTTCCAGGACCTCGCCGAGACCCTGCCGGAGGGGTCGTCGCACGCGGACGAACTCTGGCGGCGGCGCACCGGCGGCCGCGGCCGCCGCCGGTGGACGGTGGCCGCCCTGCTCGCGGTGGCCGCGCTCGTCGCGGTGGGGATCACCGCGTTCCCGCAGCGGGTCGAGCGCGGCACCACCGAGACCCCTGCCGTCACCACCACGCCCTCGGCCCCGTCGTCGGTCCCGATGGACCGGGCGCCCGCCGCCCGCGAGCAGGCGGCACTGCCCGTGGCGGCGGCCGGGCTGCCGGAGAGGTGGGCCGATCTCCCCGTCGTGGACGCGGCTCCCGGGCCCGTCCTCGCGCTGGCCGAGTTCGGCGACGGGCGGATCTACCTGATGAAGGCCGGTGGCCGGATCGCGCTTTCCGGCAACGGCGCGACGCGGCTGAGCCCCAACGCGCTCGCCCCCGAGGGGACACGGGCCGCATTCCCGCAGAAGGACGCGGTGGTCGTCGTCGACCTCGTGATCGGCCAGAGCCACCGCTACCCGGTGCCGGGGCTCAACGAGGTCGTGCTCTGGCGCGGCGAGCAGCTCCTGGTCGAGCAGGAAAAGGCCAACTACCTGCTCGACCTGGCCACCGGGAAGGTCCGGCGGCAGCCGTACAAGGGATTCACGGGTGTGGCGGGCTACCGCGACCTCAGGATCGTCTCGCCCGAGGAGGGCGGCTGGACGGTCCTTCAGGAGCGCGGGTCCGGGGAGGTGCGGCTGGACGTCCAGAACCTCACCCACGAGGGCAGCATGCCGGTGGGCGATCTGGGCAGTCACGGCTGGCAGCGTGACGACCTCGTCGCCAGGTCCGCGCTCGCCCGCCCCGGCCTGGCGCAGGGAGCCGACGTGGTCGTGGTGGCCGACATCGCGTCCGGGCGGGTGGTCAGGACGCTGCTGCTTCCCTCCTGCGGGAAGGGCGGCTGTCCCGTGCGCGGCTGGATCGGCCACGAAACGGTGATCGTCGAAAGTGGCGACCGGCTGCTGGGCTGGAACATCACCACCGGCGCGCTGTCGCGCCTCGCCGAACTGCCCGAGGCGGTGAGCGCCTACTCCCTGCGTCCGGGCTGATCTGGTCACCAGGTCACGCGGAGCGTGTGCAGGCCGTACACGATGCTGAAGGCGCGAAAATCCCCGTCCTCGTACGGCTCCGCCAGCGCCAGGCCGGGAAAGCGCCGCAGCAGGGCCGGGAAGGCGATGCGCATCTCCATCCGTGCCAGCGGCGCTCCGAGGCAGTGGTGCACGCCGTGGCCGAAGGCGACGTGGCCGGCGGCCCCCCGGGTGAGGTCGAGAGTGTCGGGATCGTCGATGAAGGCCGGATCGCGGTTGGCGGCGGGTATCGAGCAGATCACGAGCGAGCCCGCCGGGATGGTCTGTCCGGCGACCTCCACCTCCGTCGTGGTCGTGCGCGGCGGCAGTGCCTGCAAGATGGACAGCCAGCGCAGCAGCTCCTCGACGGCGGGTTCGGCGCGGGCCGGGTCCTCACGCAGCAGCGCGAGCTGGTCCGGGTCGCGCAGCAGGGCCAGAGTGCCCAGGCCGAGCATGTTCGAGGTCGTCTCGTGCCCGGCCAGCAGCAGCAGTCCGGCGACGCCGACCAGTTCGTCGGTGCTGAGCTCGTCGCCGTGCTCGCGTACCAGCATGCCGAGCATGTCCTCGCCCGGGTCGGCCTGCGCGCGCTTCACCAGCTCGGCCATGTAGGCGCGGTCCTCCCGCTGCGCCGCGACCCGCCGATCCATCGGCAGCGACAGATCCAGCAGGCGTACGGAACGCTCCTGGAAGGAGGCCCGGTCGGCGTACGGCACGCCCAGCAGCTCGCAGATCACCAGCGACGGCACCGGCAACGCGAAGTGCGCCATCAGATCGGCGGGTTTGCCGGCCCGCTCCACGTCGTCCAGCGCCGTCTGGACGATCTCGGTGATGCGCGGCTCCAGCCTGCGCATCCGCTGGACCGTGAACTCCGGGGTGAGCATCCGGCGCAACCGCGTGTGCTCCGGCGGGTCGAACCCGATCAGCTGCCCGGCCCGCATCTTGACGCGTTCCTCGGCGTCCACCTGATCGGCACCCGGGAACGGCGTCAGGGCACTGCTGAACCGGGCCGGATCCGACAGCACCCGCCGGACGTCCTCGTGACGGCAGACCAGATAGGCGGCGGGCCCGCCGAACGGCATGTCGACCCGGATCACCCCCTGCTCGTCGCGCGCCTGGGACAGCTCCTTGACCGGGTCGAACCCGTTTCGCCGCATGTGCGGGGGCAACTGCGTCGCATGGGTCATCTCTGTGAGACCTTCCTATAGCCAGGGGCGGAGTTTGTCGGGGTTGCGTATCGCCCAGATGTGGGTGATCCGGTCGTCGGCCACGTCGAACGCGACCACCGACACGGTGACGCCGCCCCGCAGGGCGATCAGGCCGGGCCGGCCGTTGACCGTGCGCTCCACGATCGTCAGGTCGCGGGACCTGTTTTCGAGCTGGACCAGCCAGCGTGCGATCAGCTCGGCGCCCTCCAGCGGGCGGCGAACGGTCGAGACCACGCCGCCGCCGTCGCCGGTCGCCGTGGCGCCGGGATCGAGAAGGCTGACCAGGGCGTCGATGTTCTTGTCTTCCCAGGCCCGCTTGAAGTCCCTGACGATGCGGGCCTGGTGGGTGGCCGGGGTCGCGGGGGCCCGCTCGGCATGGATGCGGCGGCGGGCCGAGGAGACCAGCTGACGGCAGGCCGCCGGCGTACGGCCCACGATCTCGGCCACCTCGGCGAAGGGGTAGCGGAAGACGTCGTGCAGGATGAACGCGACCCGCTCGGCCGGAGTCATCGCGTCGAGCACGACCAAGAAGGCCATGTTGACCGACTCGTCGAGGGTGACCCGGTCGGCCGGGTCGACGGCGATGCCGCCGACCTGCTCCGAAGGCTCGGGCAGCGGCTCCGGGATCCATTCGCCCACGTAGGTCTCGCGCCGGGCCCGCGCCGAGGAGAGCACGTTGAGACACAGGCGGCTGACGACCTTGGTCAGCCACGCGCCGGGGACGACGATGGCCTCCCGCTCCTGGCCGGACATGGCGTACCAGCGGGCGTAGGTCTCCTGGACGACGTCCTCGGCGTCGGCCAGGGAACCGAGGAGCCGGTAGGCGAGATTGATCAGCTGCCGCCGCTCGGCCATGATCGGCTCGGGCTGGAGGGTCATCGCTCGTCGGCTCCTTTGATCGCGTCTTTCCTTGTCCGACAGGACAGCGCGATCAAATGTGAGGTCGGCCCCCGATAGGTCAGCGATGTTTGTGCTTGCGTGGCGGAGGTGTCCAGAGCACGCCGATGGTGATGATCGTTGACAACACCAGCAGGATGCCGAACAGAACCTCCAGCAACGTGGTGATCGACAGACGGATCACCCCCTTTGTGCACCTTCCACTATCTTCCCGGGAGTATCGCCAGGTCAACGGCTTGATAGCCTGGCAGTCCCGAGGGGAGTACTTCTCAAGCGCCGACCCGGTCAAGACGGACCTTGGCAGCGTCCCCGGGCAGCCGCCCGCAGGTGCGGGTGAAGGAGACCTCGAACGCCGAGCACGTTCGAGGAGGCCGCGTGTCCACATCGATCGCCTCGCTGCCCCTGTGGTCGGCCACCGTCGCCGCCCTGGTGCTGCTGCTGTCGATCGATCTCGTCCTGACCAGGCGGCCGCGCGAGGTGGGCATGCGCGAGGCGCTCGCCTGGTCGGCCTTCTATCTGGCGCTGCCGCTGGCCTTCTGCGCCGGTCTGTGGGCCGCCTTCGGCACCACCGTGGCGGTGGAGTTCCTCACCGGCTACGTCGTGGAGAAGTCGCTGTCGGTCGACAACCTGTTCGTGTTCATGCTGGTGCTGGCGGCGTTCGCGGTCCCGGCGGAGCTGGCCAGGCGGGTCCTGCTCTACGGCATCATCGGCGCGCTGCTGCTGCGCGTGGTGTTCATCATGCTCGGCGCCGCGGCACTGCGCAGCGGCACCTGGGCTTTCCTGCTGTTCGGCGTGATCCTCCTGGTCACCGCCGGGAAGGTCATGAAGGACGCGCTGAGCGGACGCGACCGGGAGATCGACGTCTGCTCCCTGCCCGCCGTCCGGCTGGTGCGCCGCTTCGTCCCGGTCACGCCCGACTACCGCGGCTCGAAGCTGATCGTCCGTGAGGATGGCACGCGGACCCTCACCCCACTGGCGCTGGCCGCCGTCGCCATCTTCGCGGTCGACATCGTCTTCGCCGTCGACTCCGTCCCCGCGGTGTACGGCGTGACCCAGGACCCGTTCCTCGTCTTCGCCACCAACGCCTTCGCCCTGCTGGGCCTGCGCGCCCTCTACTTCGTGCTGGCGGGCGCGCTCACGAAACTGTGCCACCTCAACCACGGGCTCAGCCTCATCCTGGCCTTCATCGGGATCAAGCTCATCCTGCACTGGGCCCACGGCATCTGGCCGGGGGTGCCGCAGATCCCCACGCTCGTCTCGCTCGGCGTCATCGTCGCCGTGCTCGCCGTCGTCACCCTCACTAGCCTGTACGCCAACCGCCGCTGACCGGTGGCGCGAATGTTCACCAACCGTTGACGGTCTTTAGCCCTTATGGACTCATTCGAGTGGTGACGATGGGAGTGTCCGTCGCATCCCCCGCAAGGAGGCTTCGTGCCCACTCAGCCCCGCCCCGGACCCTTCTGGCCGGTGAGGCTCACCGTCATCCTCGCCACCCTCGCCTCCCTCATCGGCGTGGCCGGCATCGCGCCCGCCCACGCCGCCGTCTACAACTCCTGCACCATGTCGCGGTGCGCCGACGCGCGCACGGCCAAGTCGATCTGGGCCTCCAAGGGCTACCCCACCTCCAGGACCTGGTACTCCTGGCCGGACGGCCGGCACAACTTCGCCGGCGGACGCTTCTACAACCGCGAAGGCCAGCTCCCCGGCGGCGCCACCTACCATGAGTACGACGTGTACTCCCGGACGCGGGGCGCGGCGCGTGACGCGTACCGGATCGTCGTCAACCGCAGCACCGGCGTGACGTGGTTCTCGCCCAACCACTACACCGACTTCTACCGGCTCTAGGGACTTCCATGACCGCACCTCCTCTGCCGCGCTGGCTGACCGTGAGTGCCGATCCGGCGCCGGCCGTGCTGGATGGGCGGCTCTGCCGTACCCGCGCCGCCTTTTTCGAGGAGGTGGCGCGGGTGCTGCGCTTTCCCGACTACTTCGGCCACAACTGGGACGCGCTGTCGGACTGCCTGCGTGACGCCGGAGCGGTCGCCCTGGTCGTGGAGCACGCCGAGGACCTGCTCAGTGCCGAGGCTCCCGGGCGGTTCGCGACGCTGCTGGCCGTCTTCTCCGACGCCGCCGAGTCCGGCCTGACCGTGACGCTGCGTACCGGCCAGGACCAGGAGTACGCGCTCCGTCAGCGGGTCACCGCCGCACTGTCCTGACTGCTGCGGGCCAGTGCTGTGACGGCCGCCAGAAGAACCAGCAGCGGGGCGACCACGAGCGCGTGCACGTGGATGCCGTGGGTGAAGGCGTCCCTGGCGCTCTCCGCGAGCGCGCCGCCGAGCGGCTGGGGGAGTGCGGCCGCGTGCTGCAGCGTCTCGGCCAGGGTGTCGCCGCGCCCCGGTACGCCTTGAGGCAGCCCGGCAGGCAGGGTGTCGCCGAGCCGTTGGCCGTAGACGGCCGCGGCGAGGCTGCCGAGCAGGGCGATGCCGAGCGCCCCGCCCAGCTCGGCGCCGGTCTCGGAGATCGCCGACGCGGCCCCGGCTCGTTCGGGCGGCGCCGCGCCCAGCACCAGGCCGGTGCCCAGGGCCATGAACGGCGTGAGGCCGGCGAACAGCAGCACGGATCCGCCGACGAGGAACCACGGCTCCCGGTCCACCTGCGTGAGCAGTACCGGACCCGCCAGGGCGAGGACCGCGCCCGCGCTCATCAGCAGGGCCGGACGCACGCGGGCGGCGAGACCGGACACCCACAGCGCCACGACCGTGCCCGACACGGCGGTCGGGAGCTGCCACAGACCCGCCGTCAACGGCGAGTAGCCCAAAACCATCTGGAGGTACTGCGAGGTCTGGAGGCTGGTCCCGAACAGCACGATCCCGACCAGGACCATGCCGCCGACGGACACGGCGAACGCCGGCACCCGAAACAGTGAGAGATCGAACAGCGGCGCCGCCGCCCGATTCTGCCGGCGCACGAACACGACGCCCAGCACCAACCCGGCCGCGAGGCTTCCGGCCGCGACGGCGGTGAAGCCGTCGGCCGCGAGCCGCTTGACGCCGTACACGACGGACAGCGGGATGAGGAACGACAGCACCACGCCGGCCGCGTCGATCCGCCGGACGTCCGGCGCGCGGTGCTCGGGCAGCAGGTACGGCGCCGCCGCGACCAGCACCACCATGGCGGGAACCGCGACCAGGAAGACCGATCCCCAGGAGAAGAACTGCAGGAGCGTCCCGCCCACCAGCGGCCCGAGGGCGCCGCCGGCCATGAAGGCGAGCATCCACACGGTGATGGCGAACCGCCGCTGACCGGGGTCGGCGAACAACCGGCGGATCACCGCCAGCGAACTCGGCGCCAGCGCGGCGGCCCCCACACCCTGGATCGCGCGCGCGGCGATCAGCACACCGGTGTCACCGGCCCAGGCCGCCATGATCGAACCGGCGGTGAACACGACGGCGCCGGCGAGCAGGAGGCGGCGGTGGCCGTAACGGTCGCCGAGGCCGCCCATGGTGATGAGGAAGCCCGCGACCATGAACCCATAGATGTCCATGATCCACAGCTGCGCGGCGGCGTCGGGAGAAAGATCGGCGGCGAGCGTCGGCAGCGCCAGGTAGAGCACGGACATGTTCATCATGACCAGGACCGCGGGGACGCCGAGCACGGCCAGCGCGATCCACTCGCGCGTCCCGGCCCGCGCCGGGGGAGTGCGGACCGTCACGCGCCGACCTTCAGGAGCGTCTTGCCGAGGGTGGCTCGCGACTCGATCGCGGCGTGCGCCGCCGCGGCCTCGGCGAGCGGGTACGCCTGCCCGACCACGGGCCGCCATCGGCCATCGGCGGCCAGGTCGAGCGCGCGGCGGATGAGTGCCCGGTTCTCCTCCGGGCTCGGCGCGCCGGTCAGGCCGTGGACGTGGATGGAGCGGGCCTCGACCACGTCGTCGGGCAGGTCGGTGGGGGTGCCGGCGGCCATGCCGTACACGCTGATGCGACCGCCGGTACGCAGGACGCCCGCGGCCGCCGCCCCGATCGCCCCGCCGACGCCGTCGAAGACGGTGTCGACCTCGCCCAGCCCGCCGGCCCAGCCGGGGCGGGTGTAGTCCACGAACTCCGCGCCCAGGCCGGCGACCAGCTCGCCCTTGCGCGCGCCGCCCGCGGCGCCGATCACGCGGGCCCCGGCCGCGACGGCCAGCTGCACGAGCAGGCTGCCCACGCCACCCGCGGCGGCCTCCACCAGCACGCTCTCGCCCGCCCGCGGCGGCACGTCCCGGGTCAGCAGCAGCGCGGTACGGCCATCGGCCAGCAGCGCCACCGCGTCGCGCAGGTCGACCCCGGCAGGCACCGGCACGACGTCCGCGGCGCGGGCGAGGGCCGACTCGGCGTAGCCGCCCGTGCCGCCGGTCGTGGTGACCACGACGGCGCCGAGCAGCGCGGGGTCGACGCCGTCGCCGATCGCGGTGATACGCCCGCCGACGCCGTTGCCCGGCGTGCGGGGCAGTGGCGGCCTGCCGAACGGGCCGGAGCCGGAACGGACCTGCGTCTCGACGAAGGTCACGCTCGCGAACGAGACCCCCACCACGACCTCGCCGGGGCCGGGCACCGGCTCGGCCGTCTCCTCCGCCCGCAGCACGCCCGGGCCGCCGAACTCGCGCATGATGATCGCCAGCATGAAGACTCCTCTAAAACGGATAGCATCTGTCCGTTAAGCTATAACGGAGAGGACCTATCCGCAAACGGTAGGGTGGTGGCATGGCTCGCAAGGCACCTCGGCACGCGGAGGCCGAACGCAACGACCAGGCGCTCCTGATCGCCGCCAAACAGGTGCTCAAGGCCGAGGGGTCACGCGCCTCTGTCGCGGCCATCGCCGCGCGGGCGGGGGTCGGGATGGCCACCGTCTACCGCCGCTACCGCACCAAAGAGGAGTTCTTCCAGCGCCTGTGCGTTCTCGCCCTGGAGCAGTGGATCGAGGCCGCCGAAGAGGGGCTGCGGATGGACGACCCGTGGGACGGGCTCGTGCACTACGTGTCCGCGGCGCTGGAGTTCGGCGGGGGCTCGCTCGGCTCGCTCGCCGGGACCGTTCCCGTGTCCGAGGAGATGGCCGAGGCGTTCACGCGTTCGGAACGCCTGTGGCACGCGCTGGTCGCGCGGGCGCACGAGGCGGGGGTTCTGCGGGCGGACGTGACGAGCGTCGACGTCGACCTCCTGATCGAGCAGCTCGGGCAGGCGTCGCTCGTCGAACATCTGGTCCGGAGGGGCCGTACCGAAGAACTCGACGAGGCCCGCGCCGCCCGCCATCGCACGGTCATGATCGCCCTCGACGGACTCCGTCCGGGCCATCCGCCACTCGCCGGACCACCCCCCGCGGCGGATCTGCTGTCGCGGCGCTGGTCCATGTAGCAGAAATTTAGTCGCGCGGGCGAAAAGGCCGCGAATTCCGTTGTCAAACTGCTCGTCCGGCGCGCGGACGCTGATCTTCGGTGACTTCCTTCCGGAGGAACAGCCGGAGGTCTGCACCGTGGACGGCAGCCGATCGGTGATCAAGGCGGGCGGGGTCTCGTTGACCTGCCCGCCCTTTCGCGGCCAAAGTGAGGGAACATGAGCGAACCGCGCCGGCACTACACCGACTGGCGAGGTGGATGATGACAACTGACTCGCCGTCAGTCGTCGATCGCCTGGTAGAGCGTGGTCCAGAAGTCGTGGATGGCGCGCGATGAGTCCGGCGTGGACATCCCGACCTGGGTGAGCAGAACTCCGGTGACCTGGTGTTCGGGGTCGGCGTAGGCGGTGGTGCCGGTTCCGCCGTCCCAGCCGAACTGGCCGACGGGTGCGTGGCCGGCGCGGTGGGTGCGGACGGCCATGCCGTACCCCCAACCGCCCTGCAGCCCTTGACCGGACGACAGGTGGGCGATGGTCCCGTACATGGCGTCGCGGGCGGTCTGTTGCGCGGGCGCGAGGCGATTGGTGGTCATCAGCTGTACGGCGGGCCGTGACAGGATCCGTTCGCCGCCGTGCGTCCCGTGGTTCAGCAGCATGCGGAAGTAGGCGTGATAGTCGTCGACGGTGGAGACCAGTCCACCGCCGCCGCCCTGGAACGCAGGAGGCCGGCTGATCCTCCCGCCTGCGGCCTCGTCCCACACGTGGAACTCCCCGGTCATCGGGTCCGGCCCGTAGAGGGGCGGCAGCCGGTCGATCTTGTCGGCGGGCACGTGGAAGCCGGTGTCCTTCATACCGAGCGGGTCGAGGACGCGTTCGCGGAGAAACGTCTCCAACGGCTTGCCCGTGACCCTGGCGACCAGGACACCGGCCACTTCGTTGCTGAGGTCGTACTGCCAGCGCTCGCCGGGCTGGTAGGACAGCGGCAGTTCGCCGAGGCGGCGCATCCACTCATCCGGGCCGGGCGCGGGCCCGGAGGCCACGCTGTAGTCGAGCCGCTCGAAGGTCGCGGCCCTGATCGGGGAGTTCAGCAGCTCGAAATCCAAGCCGAGCCCGAACGTGGAGGTCAGCAGGTCGCGTACGGTGATCGGTCGCCGGGCGGGCACGGTCTCGTCCAGCGGGCCGTCGGGCCGCTTGAGCACCTGGCGGTCGGCGAGCTCGGGCAGCCACGGATCCACCGGGTCGTCCAGCCGCAGCCGGCACTCGTCCAGCAGGATCATCGCCGCCGCCATCGTGACCGGCTTGGACGTGGAGGCCATCCGGAAGATCGTGTCCCGGCGCATCGGCGTGCCACCGTCATGGCGCATCGTCCCGATCGTTTCGACATGTGTATGCCCGCCGCGGCTGACCAGGGCGACCAGCCCGGGAATCTTCCCCGACTCGACATGCCGAGCCAGCACCTCACGCAGCCTGCGCAGCCCCGCCTCGGAGAAGCCGCCGTCGCTCTTACCCATCATGAACGTCATCCCTTGTCTCGCGATCGTTGGTGTCCGGCCCCTGCCGGAGCGGCCACGCGATGAGCCTGGGCCTTGACCTAAGGTCAAGGTCAAGTCTCTCGGCCGATCCCGTAGGTTCGGCACGCGGTACCCGCGAAGAGGGACTCACGTTCGGTGCTCGAGTAGGGTGCGGCGATCAGCTTGAACGAGTTCCACAAGGTGACGTAGGCACACAGCCTTCTGTCCACTGGGAAGTTGCTTTCGAACATGCACCGTTCGGGACCCAGAGTGTCGATGCAGTGGCGAAGGTGCGGGCCCCAGTAGCCGGCGATCCGGGCGGATGTCATCGGCGTTGAATCGATGAACTCGACAGGGGTGAACGCGGGCATGCCGATCCCGCCGAGCTTCATCACCACGTTGGGAACGCGCGCCAGCCCCGCAATGCCGGCACGCCATTCGCCGAGCACCTCGTCCCTGCGTCGCGAATACGGCCCGGTCGCCGCAGGCCCGCCGAGATGGTCGAGAACCACCACGAGGCTCGGGTGCGAACGTGCGAACTCGCACAGGTCGGCGAGCTGGTGAAAGTACGCCCAGGTCTCATAGACGAGCCCGCGGCGCGCCAGTTCGGACGCCCCTCTCCCGAAGCCACTGTCGAGAAGAAGCCCCGGTGGCGGCCTGCTCCGACTGGCGAACACCCCCGGATTCGCATCCCAGGCCACCGTGTGGCGTACCCCTTTGAACCTGCCGTCCCCGGCTTCGAGATGCGCGTCCAGGGCTTCGGCGAGTTCAGGCGACCTCAGGTCCGCGTGTCCGACGATGCCGCTGACCAATCCACCGGAGACGGACTGGCGCGCCACCCATTCCGTCTCGCCCACGGGCCGGAGATGCCGAGGCCCCTCGGTGTGGTAACTGGTGAGGCACTCCACGAAAACGGTGGCCACGACGTTGTGCCCGGACCGGGCATCGGCACGCAGATCGTCCACCGAGTACGGCATGCCACCGGTAGCGGTCTCCGCCCGAGGCCACAG
This sequence comes from Nonomuraea sp. NPDC059023, assembly GCF_042740095.1. Taxonomy (NCBI): domain Bacteria; kingdom Bacillati; phylum Actinomycetota; class Actinomycetes; order Streptosporangiales; family Streptosporangiaceae; genus Nonomuraea; species Nonomuraea sp. NPDC059023. The sequence continues at coordinate 237,378 of NZ_JBHYIO010000012.1, forward strand.
GTGATGATGCGGGTCCACGATCGGTATGTCCGGATCCCGAATCGGCTCGGTCACGTCATGGGCATCCAGAACCGTTGGTACGTGGACGGTATCGCCAGGTCCGGAGTTTCCTCGTGGTGGACATAGAGCGAGTCCCGCATGGAATTGACATCGCCTCTCGAATCGATCCAATAGACAGGGATGCCGGCTTCCTCCATGATCCGTCGCGACAGCACGGCGCGCGGTGAATAGTAGATTTCTTCCTCGAACACACACTTGTCGCCGGGGAACGGCACGTAGAAAGCCACCGCATCGTACGCGGCCGCGATGTCGTCAGGCTCAAGCACCGGGGCCGATACGACACATTCTTGGCCCGCGGCAGCCATGACGTCCACCAGCGCCGAGTTTCCGGAGATGTCAACGCGCGCCCGTGGATTGTCCTGCACGATGTGAAGAAGCAGCTCGTACCTGCTTGCCGGTAGTTCGCCGGGCACGACCAGGAGTCTCGTCCGCGGCAACTTCCGAATGTTCCACACATAGGGAATGAGGGTCTGCCCGACGAGTGCGTTCGTCTTGTCGGCGAAGAGCTGATCTCCGATGACGATGGCGTCGAGCTCAGAATTCACATAGAGCCGAAGCGCCTGCTCGCACGTCTGGACGAGCGGTTCGCCCCGGCCGTTGAGCGAGGTGTTCAGGAGCAGTCCGATTCCGGTCCGGCTCTTGAACTCCTGTATCAACCGGTAGAAGAGGGGATTGCTCTCCGCCGTCACCGTTTGGACGCGCGCCGTGCCGTCGACGTGCCCGATCGAGCTGAGAGGCTCGCGCCACTCGTCCCTGATGCGGGCGACCGCGGTCATGTACGGGAGGTCGCCGTCAATCTCGAAGTAGGTGCTCACGTCCTCTCGAAGGACCGACGGCGCGAAGGGGCGCCACCACTCCCGGCGCTTGACGCCGTTGACCTTGTCCTTGATACCGGGCACGAGGGGGTTCGCCAGAATCGAGCGATTCCCCAGCGCTCTCGGTCCAATTTCGGACCTGCCCTGCACCCACCCGATGACAAGGCCGGAGACCAGCGTTTCGGCCGCGTCCGCGGCGATGTCAGCTGATTGCCGGCCACTCACCTGGTAGCTCTTGCTCGCCGCGTCCAGATTCTCCAGGTCGACGCTCTGCCCCCAGTACGCGTGCGTCATGTGCCACCGGCGGGGCCGATCGGGGGCGCCGACGTTGTGATAGGCGTAGAGCGCCCCGCCGAGCGCGGTCCCCGCATCACTGGCCTGCGGATAGGCGACAACATGGTCGAATCCGCTTTCGGTCGCGAGTATTCCATTGGTAATCGAGTTCAGGCCTACGCCACCCGCGAGAAGCAGCGTCTTGGAGCCGGTCTCTCGCTTCAAGAATCTTGCCTGCTTCAGCATGATCTCTTCGCATATCGCTTGGACGGTCGCGGCGACGTCCTTGTGCGTCTGAGATATTTCCTCGCCGTCCCGCCGGCCGGGCCCGACCAGTTGTGGCAGGACGACGCGCCCGATCTCCGTCGATGCGAACCGGCACGTTCCACGGCGAAGGGCGGGGAGGTAGCAGAACCGGCCCTGGTCATCAATCCGAATGAACGTGTCCAGCTGTCGTCTGAAACGTCGCGGGTCGCCGTAGGCCGCGAGTGCCATCGTCTTGCCTTCCTCGCCGTACCCCCACCCAAGCCAGATGGTGACCCCTTGGTAGAGGTGTCCGAGCGAGTGCGGATGTGGAGTGGTCCCGAGGATGGAGATCCGGCCATTCCGGCCGTGCGCGAGCATCGAGGTCTCCGCCTCACCGCCACCGTCGACGCTGAGGATGGCCGCGTCATCACTCGGGCTCGAATAGTAGACGCCAGACACATGACAAAGATGGTGGCGGATGTTGACGATCCGGCTGGCCGGAAAGCCTCCCTCGCGCAGAAGCAAGTACCACGACGGAAGATGCCAGTCGAGAAAACGATGGATCCCGCCAACCTTGTCCGGGGTGATGTACGCCGAGATCAGCGCCTTGCGTTTCGCCAGTTCGCCGGGGTGCATGCAGTTGGTTACAAGGTCTACGTCGGAGGGGGAGATCGAGTACTCCGCGAGCCCCTCGAACAGCACCGAGAGGTCCGTGGACGTCGCGCGCTTGACCCGATTGAAACGTTCTACCTCGTAAACAAAGAGGGGCTCGCCATCCCGGATCAGGGCGAAGCATGCGTCATGTTGGCCGGGCTTGCTTCCCAGAACGATCACTTGGCTCCCACCTTGTGTCTCGTGTGAACGACTGAGCTTGGATGTCAGGCGGGCTCGCCGGCAGTGGTGAAGGACCGCGGGATGTCGCCGGCAGTGGTCGTGCGATGCATGACCCGGGGCAGCTCGGCGGCGAAATCCGCTCGGTGGAGAGCTCTGGCGTTGTCCCAGACCACCACGTCACCGGCCGCCCACTGATGGCGGTACACGAACCGGTCCTGGGTGGCGTGGGCGATCAGCTCCGCCACGGTCAGATCGACGGGGACTCCGTCGCCGGACTCGATTCGGGAAAGGCAGAGGTCGTTGACGAAGAGAACGGGGGCTCCGGTATCGGGGTGCGCTCTGATGATCGGGTGGCGTACCGGTGTGTACGTCGACGTGCCGGCCAGCGCCGCGGGGTTGTTGTGGGCGTCGGCCCGCGTGGCCGCGATTCGATCGTAGGCGTGCAGGCCGATCGCACCGGCGAGCACGTCTCGCCACTGCGGGGGCAGATTTTCGTATGCGGTCTGCAGGTCGGCGTACAAGGTGTCGCCGCCTGACGACGGCAGCGCGACCGCCCTCAGCATGGTGTAGCGAATGGGCCGGCGTAGGAAAGAGCCGTCTGTGTGCCAGATGTTGTTGCCGACCACCGGTGTGTCGCCGCTGTTGTCCACGACGAGGAGCTCGGGGGAATCGGGGTGTCTGTTGTCCATATCCGGGTCGAGCGTGGGCTCACCAAGGCCGCGCGTCAGTGCGACCTGCCGGCCGGGGGTCAGCTCCATCCCTCGCAGAACGACCACGGCGAACGTCCGCAACAACGCCAGCAGCGCCTCGGGATCGTAGCGGCGGTCATCATCGGCCGGAAGTTCCGCCACGAAGACCGGGGCACCTGATGGGGCCGTCATTCGACATCCTCTCGGTTGAACGCCGGTGGGCGCGGAAAGCGGCGTGGCACCGCAGGTGGGCATGCGCGCGGGCCTCACGAAGAGGCGTTCCGTGCGTGCGGAAGGGTGGTCAGCCGGTTCCGTCCGGCAAGTACGGGGCGGCCGGGCGAGGCGGAGGGCTTGCCGTGGTGGTGCGGTGCAGGACGCGCGGCAGCTTCCAGTGGAGCATGTCGGCCCGGTGCATCACCCTGGCGTTGTCCCAGATCACGACGTCCCCTACGCGCCAGCGATGACGGTAGACGAACCTGTCCTCGGTGGCATGCGCGTGGAGCTTGTCCAGATGGATGAGCGCGGAGACGTCGGACTCCGATTCGATGCCGACAAGGCACAGATCGCTCAGATAGAGCGCGGGAGTATCGGTTTCTGGATGGGCCCGCACCACGGGATGGCGCACGGGAGGATACAACTTCTCATAACCCTCTTCGATGGGCATGCGATGTACCTCGGAGCGCAGGCGGGCAATCCTGTCGTAGGTGTGCACGCCCACCGCACCGGAGAGCGCTTCCTTCCAGGACGCCGGGGTCTGCGCATAAGCCTCCACCATGTCGGCGAACAGGGTGTCCCCGCCGCGCGGCGGAACAACTTCCGCTCGCAACATCGTGTAACGCGTCGGTTCTGGAAGGAAGGATCGATCCGAGTGCCAACACCGGTTTCCGACCACGGGGGTGGCGCTCGAATTGTTGACGACCAGGATGTCCTTGCTTTCGGGGTGGTGGTTGCGCAGGTCCGTCACAACCTCGGGTTTCCCCAGCAACCGGGTTAGCGCCACCTGCTCTGCCGGGACCAGTTCCAGACCCCTGATCACCGCGACCGAGTAAGTAGTGAGTGCCTGTTTGATTGCGTATCCATCGCGCCCGGCCAGCAATCTACCGGTCCGCCCGGTAACTTCCACGACAAATTTTCCATGGAGGGCTGAGAAGTCCAGCGACACGTTCTCTCCTTACGCCGTTGGTGGAACCAATGTCGTAGCGAGACCAGTTAACGTGGCACACTGGTAAAAGTAAGAGAAGCCTACTGTGGGATCCATGTCAACGGTCGCCGGAGCGCCGACGTCGCTTCCCAGGCCTCCCGGGCGGCGCGGATCGCCCGGTTTCGACGAGACCGGATTTATGGTCGGGCGCACGCTACGCTGTGCTCGCCGGGCACCACGCACTGTTCATGCGGATTCACGCTCCGGTGCCGTGCGGCAACATTGCCGAGGAACGAGAAATCCGTGGCGCGACCTTCAAACAGCAAAGCAGAATCGCATATCCCGGTTAGTGTGAATACGCCTGCCGCGCCGGCTCGATCAGGTCGCTGACCTGGCAGTCCAGGATGTCGCACAGTGCCACCAGGAGGTTGGGGTTGAGCCGTTCCGGAACGCCGGTGAAAAGCCGGTGGACCTGCTCACGGGACAACATGACACCCCGCTCGGCCAGCAGCGGCCCCAGTTCGGTGGTCGTGAACATCTCCCGCTCGGCCATCACGCCACGCAAATGCCACCGATACCCGAGAGAGTCGGTCATCGTGGTTCTCTCGGCGAGCACATCATTGAGTCGAGCGGTGCTCTGCGCTCCAACCCATAGGTCGTCGCCGATGAACCGGGAGGCCGGGTATCCGTCCAGCGCGCAATGATAGTGCGGGTGCCGGGCATCGTGCAGCATGACAACGGTGCTGGGTTCCATGAAATCTGCCGCCGCCATGAGGCAGCGGCGTCGCTTGCGCCCGTCCACAATGATTGCGTCGAAACCATGGCCAGTAGCGGCGGGATAGGACACGTAGTGGTCGAGATCTGCCTCGCGGTCCGTCGAACGCTCTGATGGGCGCAGTGCGGTGCGATTCCAGCACACCGCTTCGATATGCGCACGTCCGTCTCCGGCTGGTCCGTGCAGGCTCCTGTCGTCCTCGACATATCGCAGGACCGTGTCGGCCCGATAAAGCAGGACGGGGGCCAGGAAGGTGTCGAAGTACTCGCGGTCGTATTCGAGGGCGAGCCACTGAAAAGGCAGGTTGTGCGCGGCCAGAATTTGGGGGTAGGACAACGTGCTTTGCCCTGAACCCCATTCTAGAACGCGCATCCGCCGCGCTGAGCGTTCGGCCGAATTGAGGAGGATCCTCTTGATTAGATCACCGTCGCGCGGACTCATCCAAGCGTACGGGCTTTCTATTTCCCTGACCACCTGGTTGCCTCTCTGAGGGTTCGTCGCCTAGGCGAAATAGCGCGTCGAGCCGGGCATTTCAGTGCGCTCCCAACAGGAGAACATGAAAATCGTTCGGGAGTCCATAGGATTCACCCCATCGAGCGATCGGTCCGCCGCGGCACCATCTCCAGGGCCGAACCATCTCGCATACATCATCGGGCGATTGGTATCCATGCCCCCGTAAGCCGCCTGGGAGGTGGAGTCCCGGTGGCTGGTCAGATCCGGACATCGAGATCGCGACGCAGAGGCGACACGCCGCCCGTCGCGAGTGTTCCGTGAACGACCGTGCCGTGCGCGATGACCGTGCGAACACGCAGGTCGTCCGTGAGGACGACGAGGTCGGCGTCCTTGCCGGGCGAGATGCTCCCGGTTTGTTCTCCCAGCCCGAGCAGGCGCGCCGGCGTGGTGGCGGCGGCGATCGCGGCTTGGGTGATGGGGATTCCGACGCACTGCACGGCGTGCCGTACCGCGCGGTCCATGGTGAGGGTGCTGCCCGCGTTGGTGATCCCGTCGAGCAGCGTGACCTTGCCGTCGCGGGCGAGTACGGGCAACGGGCCCAGGTTGAACCGCCCGTCGTTCACCCCGGCTGCCGGAGTGGCGTCGGTGACCAGCGCGATGCGTTCCGCGCCGGCGGCGGCGAACGCGAGACGTGTGGTCGCGCTGTGCAAGTGGACGCCGTCGTTGATGAGCTCGCAGGTGACGTTGTCGTGGGTGAGTGCGGCGCCGGCCGGACCTGGCTCTCGATGGTGGAACGGTCGCATGGCGTTGAACAGGTGGGTGGCCATGCTGGCGCCGGCCTCGAACGCCTGGTGTGCTTCGTCGTAGCTTGCGTCGGTGTGCCCTACCGCCACGACCGCCCCGGAGGCGACGACCTCGCGGACGAGGTCCATTCCGCCGTCCAGTTCGGGGGCGAGGGTGACGGTGCGGACGGCGCCGTCGCCGCTGGCGAGCAGGTGCCGCAATGCTTTGACGTCCGGGGCGAGGACGTAGTCATTGTGATGCGCGCCCCGGTGGTTCGGGTTGAGGAACGGCCCTTCGAGGTGGATTCCGGCGATCGACCGGTGCAGCGGGTCGGGTGAGCGCATGAGGGCGGCCACCGTGCGGGCCGCGGCCGCCATCTCCTCGACCGGTGAGGTGACGAGGCTGGCCAGCGTCCGTGTGGTTCCGTGGCGGCGGTGGAACGCGATCGCGCGCAGGATCTCCTGCGGATTCTCCGTGGTGACCTGCGCTCCGTCGCCGCCGTGCATGTGCAGATCCACGAACCCGGGCAGCACGTAGTCCAACCCGAGATCATGAATCTCGGCGTCGGCCGATCGGGGCGGCTCCCCAGCTCCCACGGCCGAGATCCGGTGACCGTCCAGCGCGATCCAGCCGGGATTCAGCAGCCGGTCGGGCGTCACTACTCGGGCGTTGACGAGGATCATGACCATCGGGCTCTCTTTCTGGTGTGCGCATCGCCTATTATTTTCTCAAGGAGAAAATAATCTAACACGGAGGACTCTTGGCTGTGATGGGTGTGCCGGGTGGCGACAGCGGGTCGGCGGCAGGACGCGTCCTGACGCTGTTGCACAGACGTGGCCCGCTGACCCGCGCCGCGGTCACGGCCGAACTCGGCCTGGCCGCAAGTGCGGTGGGGACCGCCCTGGGGGACCTGACCGCGCTGGATCTGGTCCGCATCAGTGAACCGCCACGCGGGTCCCCGACCGGACGGGGCAGGCCGTCTCCTGTCGTCGAGGTGCATCCCGACGGGCCCGTGGCCGTCGCCGTCCAGCTCAGCGCGGACCGAGTAACGGTCGGCCTCGTCGGTCTGGATCGCCGGATCGGTCACGTTCGCGAGCACGTTCTCGACGCCTCTGCGATGGAGCCCGCCACCCTCATACCGGCACTGGCGGACGCGGTCGCGAATGCGGTACGGCGCACTGAGCGGCGATGCGCCGGGATATGCGTGGCGATGCCGGGCTTCATCAGGGAATCTGATGGCTTCGTCCGGTCCGCCGTGCATCTGGGCTGGAACCAGGTGCCTCTCGCGCAGCAACTGAGCGGCATGTCGCCGATCGGCGTCCCAGTCGCCGTGGGGCGCTCCGCCACGCTGGCCGTCCTGGCCGAGTTCCGTTACGGGGCTGGGCGCGGCGCCGCGAGCATGCTGGCCCTGAGCAGCGAGCGGGTCGGCATCGGCGGCGGGTTCATCGACGCGGGCGTACCGCTCACCGGGGGCGGCCACGCCATGGAAGCCGGCCACATCATCGTCGAGCCGGGGGGACTGCGATGCCCGTGCGGTGCGCGCGGCTGCCTGGAAATGTACGCCGACCCGCGTGCCCTGCTACGTGCCGCCGGTCGGCGTCACCACCCCGGCCATGAAGACACCGTCACCAAGATCTTCGATGACGCCGCGGCCGGTGACCGTGCCGCACAGGAGGCGATCCGCCTCACCGCCGGCCATCTGGTGACGGGGCTGATCAGTCTCGTCAACACGCTCGCCCCGGAGCGCGTGGTTCTCATGGGCTTTCTGGCCGACCTGTATCGGGCCACCAAGGACCTCGTACGCGATGGGTTGATGGCGTCCTCCGCCGTCGCCCGCGCCGGCCAGATCGACATCGTCACCGGCGATCTTCACCATGCCACTCTCGTGGGCGCAGCCGAAAGAGCCTTCGCTCCGCTGCTGAGCCAACCGCGCACCTTTCTGCGCACCGACCCGCCATGAAGCCAGACCACTCCGGCGCAGGGCCACATGGTTGTCACTCGCGAGGCAATGTCACTGTCCGTAGTTGATGTCTAGAGTCCGACATATGAGGGACGGTCCACGGATGACCCTGCAGACGATGCTCGTGCTGAAAGAGATGCTGTCCGACCCCGCCAAGCGCTGCTACGGGCTGGAACTGTGCGAGAAGACGGGCCAGCCCAGCGGCACCATCTACCCGATCCTCGCCCGTTTGGAGCGCGAGTTCGGCTGGATCGAACGCGACAAGGAGCCCGCGGCCGAACATCTGGCCCAGGGCCGCCGCGCCCGGTACTACTACAGGCTGACCGAGCAGGGCGCGCTCCGGGCCCGCGCCGCTCTCGACCGCGCCGAGCGCTCCCGCGGACCGGCCATGGACCCTCGGCCGGCGACGTCATGACCAGGTTGATAGAGCCGCTGCTGGCTCGGTTGCCCGCCGAGTTCACCGCTACGGAACGTGACCGAATCCGGCGTGCGTACGAGTTCGCCGCGCGTTGCCATGCGGGCCGGCTGCGTAAGAGCGGCGAGCCGTACATCACCCATCCCGTCGCAGTCGCGGAGATCGCGATCGACGCCGGGCTGGACAGCACCACCGTCTGCGCCGCCCTGCTCCACGATGTGATCGAGGACACCTGGTGCGACGCCGTACGGCTGCGCGCGGAGTTCGGTGATGAGATCACCACGATGGTCCAGAACCTGACCGAACTCGACCACGGGCACGTGCAGGCGGCCACCGCGGACGAGCGTGTCCTTGCCCTGAAAGTGCTCGACCGGCTGCACAACATGCGTACCATCCAATACCTCGACCAGGAGAAACAGCGTCTGAAGAGCCAGGACGTCGTCAACGTCACGGCTCCGCTCGCCGGACGCCTCGGCCTGCCGGCCATCGCGGACGAACTCGAATCGATCGCACGCGACTGCCTGATCCCGCCGCCGGGAGACGCGGGGGCGAGGTATCAGGTGCTCGCCTTGGGCGCGCTGCTCCTGCCCGCGGCCGTCAGGGCGAGCTATCTGGACGAATGGCTCGGCGAGCTTGACGTGTTACCGGACCGTCGGGCTCGCACCCGGTTCGTACTCGGGCTGGCGCTCGGCGTGCCCGCCCTGGCTCTGATCCTGCGGCGGCCGGCACGGGGCGCGCTGACCGGCCATGTCCTGACTGTTCTGCGCTGGATCTTGCGGACGGATGTGCGTACCTGGACGCCGCTGACCGTGCTGCTCAGCTGGATGATCGTGGAGTCCGCGAAGAACAGCCTCGGCGACGCCGCGGTCATCGCGATCACCGTGCCGCCCGTCCTCCACGCGGGCCTCACCCGCCTGCGCAAGAAGCTCGGCCTCACCGACGAGCCCGCCTGACGGCGGGGACCCCTCCCGGAGCCGGTCGGGTAGTTCTGTGTGGCACCGGCGCTCGCCCGACGCCGGTCACCCTGAGCGATAGGGACGACACAGCATGCGCAAACTCCTTCCCGTGCTCGCCATGTGCGCCCTGGCGGGTTGCGCCGCGCCCGAGGCCGGACGGCAGGCGGCGGCCCCCACCCCCACACCGAGCACGCCAAGCACGCCCGCCACGAGCGCTTCGGCCACCGAAACCCCGACGCCGTCACCGTCCCCGTCGCGCGAAGCCACCACCAAGGTCAAGGACTGCTTCGACGGTGACTGCCTGCTGAAGTTGTCCAAGCCCGTCACGATCCGGCTGAACGCCAAGAAGTTCTACTACCCGAAGTTCGAGGTCGTGGCCATCGACAGGGACACGATCACGTACCGGGTGGAGTACCCGCACGGAGGCGGCTCGGAGCAGCGCCTCGGTGAAGGCGGAGGCGGAGCCTTCGCGTTCCGCAAGCACACTCCGGTGGAGGTGCGGCTGGTGTCGATCAAGAAGGGTCAGGCGCTGCTGTCCGTCACACCGGGGGAGCGAAGCTGAGCATCATCATGTGATCTTCGCGTGACGTGGGAGCGGCAGTATGTGGCCGCGTGAAACGTTTCGTTGCCCTTACCGCCGCGGCTCTGGGCGCCGCGCTCCTGTCCGGCACCGGGTCGGCGCAGGCCGCCGCCCCCGCCGACCCGGTCACGTCGCTGAAGAAGCAGTTCGCCCCCGGGTACGGTGTCCGGGTCGCCGAGACATATCGCGGCACGGCCAGCGGGATCAAAGGCGAGTTCGCCTCCCGTACCGTCGGCGTGATCGGTTTCGGAAGGTCATCGGCCGCGGACCATGATCTCACGACGACGTGGAAGTTCACCGAAGAACAGCTTGCCACCCTCGGTGCGAGCTCGAAGGAGGTCCCCGGTCCCATCCGCGTGATCGAGGTGGGCGGCACCACCTACGTGAAGGGGTTCGACTGGCATCCCCTGCCCGAGGGGAAGCACTGGTTCCGATTCGGCAAGAACACCAGCTGGGGCAACGAGGGACAGCGCGGGGACCAGCTCGTGGACGTCTTCGACCCGGCGGTACTCAAGACGCTCCTGGCGAAGGCGAAGGTCGCCAAGCCCGGCGACTACCGGGGAACCCTCACCCTCAAGGACCTGTACAAGGCGAGACACGGCTACGGCCGCCCCGACACCAAGGCGATCTCCTTCAGGCTTCTCCTCGACCGCGAACACAGGCCTGCCCGTCTGATCACCGAGTACACCGAGAAGGCCGACTGGCCCGACGGAAAGGGCAAGACGGTCAAGCGCCTCGAGCACCACGTGGTGGACACGCGCTACGGCGGCTGGGGGTCGAAGGTGACGGTGACGCCGCCTCCGGCCGAGGAGGTCGTCGACTTCGACGTGTTCACGCCGCCCGTGGACCTGAGCCCGCTCGACGCGGTGACCGACCGCGCCCAAGCCGCCGTCGTGTCGCGCGACTGACGGCCGGACAGCTTCGACCCCTGGTCGTCCTCAGCCGACCAGGGCGTGTCGGGGGAGGAGGCCGACCAGGAGCAGGGCGGCCAGGAAGAGGGCGGCGGCGAGCGCGGTGATGAGGATGCCGGCGTCGAAGAAGCCGTGGCCGGCTCGGGCGAAGAAGACGGTGCCGAGGGCGGCGGCGCCGGTGGCGTTGGCGAACTGCTGGACGGCGTTGAGCATGCCCGAGCCGGTGCCGGCCTCTTCGGCGGTGGCGTCGCCGAGTACGTAGTCGAAGACGGGGATGAACACCAGCCCGGAGCCGAAGCCGGTGATCAGCAGGGCAGGCGCGAGGGTCCAGGAGGTCAGGCCGTTCTGGGCGTGGGCGATGGTCCAGGCGAGTGCGATCAGACCGGCGGCGGCGATGCCGAGGCCGAGGTGCAGGGTGGTACGGCCGAGCCGCGCGGCGAGGAAGGTCCCGGCGAGGCCGACGGCGATGGCGCTGCCCAGGGCCCAGGGGATCAGGGTGAGGCCGGTGTGCAGAGGCGTCCAGTGCGCGCCGAGTTGGAGCATCAGGTTGAGGGCGAGCTGGAATCCGGTGAGCGCCGCGTAGAAGCCGCAGACGATGACCAGTCCGACGACGAAGCTGCGCTTCCGCAGGAGCGACGGCGTGATCACCGGGTGGGAGCTGCGGCGTTCGGAGGCGGCGAACAGCGCGAGCACCGGGATCGAGGCGGCCATCATGGCGTAGGTCCAGATCGGCCAGCCGAGTTCGCGGCCCTGGACCAGAGGGATGATCAGCAGGGCCGAGGCCAGGGTGAGCAGCCCGACGCCGCGCAGGTCCAGACGGGTCGAGGGGTCCTCGCCGGTGTCGCGGGGCAGGACGTACGCGCCCAAGACCCAGGCGGCGACCCCGATCGGGATGTTGATCAGGAAGATCGAGCGCCAGCCGCCGAACAGGTGCAGCAGCCAACCGGCCAGGATCGGCCCGGCCACCGTGGCCAGGCCCATGATCGGGCCGAAGGGAATGAGGGCACGCCGCAGGTGCTCGGGCGGAAAGACGATCTTCACCAGAGCGAAGCCCTGCGGGATCATCACCGACCCGAACAAGCCCTGCAGGACGCGGGCGACGATCAGAAACCCGGTTCCCGGCGCGAGGCCGCAGGCCAGCGAGGACAGGGTGAACCCGGCCAGACCCAGCAGAAACAGGCGCCGGCGGCCGACCAGGTCGCCCAGCCTGCCGGAGGTGACCAGGCCCAGGGCGAAGGCCGCGGTGTACGCCGCCGGCACCCATTGCACCGTGGTGTCGCCACCGCCGAGATCGGCCCGGATCGAGGGCCCGGCGAGGTTGGCGATCGTCGAGTCCAGCACGTCCATGATGTCGGCGATGACCACGACCGCGAGGACGAGCCAGGCCCGGCGCAGCGGTAGGACCAGGGACTTCACAACGGGAGAACTTTGTTCAGTAGCCATGAACTTAGTTCTATGTGGCGAACATAGTTCATGTCAAAGCGTAGAATCGGAGCATGGCCCACGATCCGAAAGCCCGCCGGGCCGCCCGGCACCTGCAGCCCGGCGCCGCCCCGGCCCAGCCGCGCCGGGAACCTCTCACCGTCGAGCGCATCATCGACGCCGCGCTGCACGTGGTCGCGACCCAGGGCTATGACGCGCTGACGATCCGCGCCATCACCGGCGAGCTGGGCACCAGCCCGTCATCGCTGTACGCGCACGTGGTCAACAAGGCCGACATCGACGACCTGATCATCGGGCGGCTCAGCTCCGAGCTCGTCTTGCCCGAACCCGACCCCGCCCGATGGCGGGAACAGATCCTGCGGGTGTACGCCCAGATCCGTGACCAGTACCTGCGCTATCCAGGCATCTCCCGTGCCGCCCTGGCCACGGTCCCCACCAATCGGGACACCTTGCGCGTGAGCGAGGCGATCCTGGCGATCCTGCTCGCCGGCGGAGTCGAGCCCCAGACCGCGGCCTGGGCCATGGACGCCCTGTCCCTGTACGTCGCCGCCTACACCCTGGAGATCTCCCTGCTCCACGGGCGAAAGGCCGACCCCGGCCAGGAGTGGGTCCTCAGCCGCGACGAACTTCTGCACCGGTTCGGCTCCCTGCCCGCCGACCAGTTCCCGCACACCAGACGCCACGCCGGCGAACTCACCTCCGGCAGCGGATACGAACGATTCGACTTCACCCTCAACCTGATGCTCGACAGCCTCACAAGAACCTGACATCTTCCGGCATAGTTCCGTGGCGCTCGCTCGTCCTTGGTGGGTGACATCACGAGGAGGACGGGTGGATCCAGGCTTCGAGGCGGCGCTCCGGCAGTTCGTCATCGACAGGTCGGGCGCGTTGTTCCGCACGGCGTACCTGCTGACCGGCGACCGGCACGCCGCCGAGGACCTCGTCCAGTCGGCCCTGGCGAAGACGGCCGCGCGGTGGCGCGCCCTGCGCGACCCCGAGGCCATCGAGGGGTACGTCCGACGGACCATGTACCACGAGCAAGTGAGCCGGTGGCGCCGCCGGTCACGGGTCGTGGAGGTGAGCACGGACGCGCGGCTCGACCGGGCCGGCGACGGGCACGCCGAGGCGGCGGACCTGCGCATGACGATGCGCGCGGCGCTGTCCCGGCTGACGCCCCGGCAGCGGACCATGCTGGTCCTGCGCTACTTCGAGGACAAGTCGGAGACCGAGATCGCGCGCCTGCTGGGCGTGCGGGTGGGCTCGGTCCGCAGCCAGATCTACCGATCGCTGGAGCGGCTGAAGAAGTCGGCCCCCGAACTGAGCACCGTGAGGGAGTTGCGTTGAACGTCGAGAACCTGCTGCGTGAGACCCTCGCCGACATGGCGGACGAGCAGGTGCCGCCACCCCCGGCCCGCTTCCTCCCGCCCCGTCCCGTCCGCCGGAGGGGCGTCGCCCTGGCAGCGGCGGCCACCGTCGTCGCCCTGGCCGCGGGCGGCACGATCGCCGTCAGGACCCTCTCACCCGAGACGCCCGTGGCGCCGGTGGCCGCGCGTCCGGAGCACACCGTGACCATCAAGGAGGGATGGCGGGCCACCCTCTTGTTCGACAACCTCTCCCGCGTGACCGGCGAACCCGCGGCGTCGTTCGCGCGGGCGGCCAAGGACGGCCGGGCTCTGGGCCTGCCTCCGTATGCGAAGGGCAGGCTGGAGGGCTTCGCCCACCCCGGCACGTACAGGTTCGCCGAGTCCGCCACTCCCACCGAGATCCTGGCCGCGATGGTGGCCCGGTTCCGCGCGACGGCGGACGAGCTCGGCCTGTCCTCCCGGCGCGCGCCCATGGACGTCGTCATCATCGCCAGCCTCGTCCAGGCCGAGTCGCCCACCGAGGCCGACATGCCCAAGGTGGCCCGCGTCATCCACAACCGCCTGGCCCGCGGCATGATGCTGAAGCTCGACAGCCCCCTGCTCTACGGCCTCGGCAGGTACGGCGTCGACGTCACGGTCGAGGACACGAAGCGGCGTACGCCGTACAACACCTATCGCCATGGCGGACTGCCTCCGGGGCCCATCTCCAACCCCGGTGAGGCCGCGCTCAAGGCCGCCCTCCACCCGGCCGCGGGCACCTGGCTCTACTACGTGGCCACCGACCCGAAGAGCGGCACCCTGGAGTTCGCCACGTCCGCGAAGGAGTACGCCAAGCTCGTCGAACGTTTCGCCGGGTAACGATCCGTCACTCCGGCGGACGGGCCAGTTCGGCGTCCACGTCGGCCCGCACGTTCGCGATCTCGCGCCTGATGGCGCCGGTGACGACAGATGTGGGCACAGGCCCCCCGGACCCCACCGAAGCCCTCGCCCTGTTCGACGACGTCCAGCCATGAGGACCGCGGCCGACGTGCTCGGAGCCAACCTTTGCGGTGGAAGGCGCGTCTCACCTTTATGGGCTTATTGTTTCGCGGTACGGCCGCAGCCGTCGCCTTCTTCGTCGTGACGGGGCCGGTCGCCGCCCACGCCGAGGCGCCGGCCAGTCAGTGGAGTGTCGTCCATCACGACCGCCGCGACTCCTACGACGCGGTGACGGTCACACCGGGTGGGGCGGTCTGGGTCGCCGGGACGAGCCAGCTGTTGAAGGGCGGCCGGTCCGCCTTCAAGCGGGTCACCGGGCCGGGCTTCCGGGTCAAGCGGCTGACGTCGGCCTCCGACACCAGGGTCTGGGCCTTCGGCGCGTCGCGATACGCCCGATGGAACGGCAAGCGCTGGCAGGTGAACCGATGGCCCCACGGCCGGGTGGACGGTGCGTACGCCATCGGCCAGAACCTGTGGGTCATCGAGAACGCCAACGCCTTCCCCTCAGCCGGTACTGCCGGGTGGACGGCGCGGTCCACGCTGCGGCGACTGGCCGGGTCGGCGTGGCGCAAGGTCCGGACGCCGATCGTGGTCAAGGGACTCGACGGCCGGTGGGCGGCGGGCTCGGCGCGGGGCACGGCGGCTCTGGCCCGCTGGAGTGGTACGGCCTGGCGCGCGGTCACCCTTCCGGCGATCCCGTCCACCCGCTCGGGCCAGATCTCGGAGCTGACGGATGTCGCGTTCGACGGTGAGACCGGCCGGGTGATGGCGGTCGGCTGGGTCGCCTGGCCGTGCGGCGGCTCCTTCTGCGGTGAGACGTTGCTGCTGACCGGCTATCCGGGCAGCTGGAAGTTCGAGGTCCGTGGTGAACCGGGCTTCCAGCCGCGTGCCCAGGCCGAGCCCGACGGCAGAGGCGGGGCCTGGGTCGTCTACGACGCCAAGGGCGGAGGCAGCCGATTTCTGCACATCGGCCCCGACAGCGTCGAGCCGGGCGCCTTCCCCGCTCCGCCGGACCGGACAGCGTCCGTCCGCGACCTCGCCATCCAGCCGGAGAGCGGTTCCGTCTGGGCGGTCGGCGGGGCCCGTTCCGGTCGCGGCGGCACGGTCTGGGCTTACCGCCGTTGAGCCGGCTGCCGCCTGACCAAGTGGAGACGACCTCCGCTATCGGTTGGTGAAGGAAGGCTTGCGCTTCTCGGTGAAGGCGGCCATCCCCTCCTTCTGGTCCGCCGTGGCGAAGGTGGCGTGGAAGACGCGGCGTTCGAACCGCACCCCTTCGGCAAGCGTGGTCTCGAACGCCCGGTTGACGGCCTCCTTGGCCATCATCGCGATCGGCGTGGACATGCCGGCGATCGTCTCGGCCACCGTCCGCGCTTCGGCGAGCAGGTCGGCGGCCGGGACGATCCGGGAGACCAGGCCCGCCCGCTCCGCCTCCTCGGCGTCCATGGTGCGGCCGGTCAGGCACATCTCCATCGCCTTGGCCTTGCCGACCGCACGGGTCAGCCGCTGCGAGCCGCCGATGCCCGGGATGACGCCCAGCTTGATCTCCGGCTGACCGAAGACGGCGGTGTCGGCGGCGAGCACGATGTCGCAGAGCATGGCCAGCTCGCACCCGCCGCCCAGCGCGTAGCCGGACACCGCGGCCAGCGTGGGCTTGCGTACCTGCCCGAGCCGGTCCCAGGCGGCGAACCAGTCGCTGAGATAGACGTCCATGTAGTCGTTGGGCCGCATCTCCTTGATGTCGGCGCCGGCGGCGAAGGCGCGCTCGGAGCCGGTGATCACCAGGCAGCCGATGTCCGGATCGCGGTCGAATCCGGTCGCGGCCTCCACGACCTCGTCCATGAGCTGGAGGTTCAGCGCGTTGAGCGCCTTGGGCCTGTTGAGGGTGATGAGGCCGACCCGGTTCTCCGACTCGGTGAGGATGGTCTCGTATCGCGTCATGAGCGTTCCCTGATGGAGTTGACGATGGCGGAGAAGTCCTGGCCGGCCCCGGCGCCTTCGGCGAAGGCCGCGTAGATCTCCGCCGCGTGGAGGCCGAGGTCGGCGGCCACGCCGTGGGCGCGAACGGCATTGGCCGCCAGGCCGAGGTCCTTGGCCATGAGGGCCCCGGCGAAGCCGGGCCGGTAGTCGTGGTTGGCCGGGCTCGCCGGCACCGGGCCGGGCACCGGGCAGTTCGTGGTCAGCGCCCAGCATTGCCCGGAGGCGGCCGAGGCCACGTCGAACAGCGCCTGGTGCGACAGGCCGAGCCGTTCACCCAGGACGAAAGCCTCACTGACCGCGATCATGGAGGCACCGAGGATCATGTTGTTGCAGATCTTCGCCGCCTGCCCGGCACCCGGCCCGCCGCAGTGGACGACGCGGCGGCCCATCGCCGCCAGCACCGGTTCGACGGCGGCGAAGTCCGATTCGGCCGCGCCCACCATGAAGGTCAGCGTCGCCGCGCTCGCCCCGACGACGCCTCCGGAGACGGGGGCGTCGAGGGCCCGGTGCCCGGCGGTGACCGCTGCTCGCGCGGCGGCGTGCGCGTCGGCCACGTCGATGGTCGAGCAGTCGGCGAACAGCGTGCCGGGCCGGGCCGCGGGCAGGATGTCGTCGTAGCACCGCAGGACGTGCGGTCCGGCGGGCAGCATGGTGATGACCAGGTCGGCGTCGCCGGCGGCCGCGGCCGCCGAACCCGCCGCCCGCACCCCGTGCCCGGACGCTTCGTTGAGCGCCGCGTCGTCGAGGTCGAACCCGTCCACGTGGTGTCCGGCCTTGACGAGGTTACGCGCCATGGGCCCGCCCATGTTGCCCAGGCCGATGAAGGCGATCCTCATGACAGCCCCAGCTCCTTGTCGCCCAGCGGCGCGAAGAAGGCGTCGACCTCCGCCGCGGAGGCCGCCTGAACCCACCGCGGCGACCGGTCCTTGTCGATGACCTGTGCGCGGATGCCCTCTTCCAGATCGGGATGGCCCAGCGCCCGGCACGAGACGCGGTACTCCTGGTCCAGCACCTCTTCCAGCGAGCCGAGCAGCCCGGCGCGCCGGAGCGATCGCAGCGTCACCCGCAGCGCGGTCGGTGACTTGGCCGCGATCTGCTCCGCGGCCTCCTTCGCCGTGCTCTCGCCGATGTCCAGCAACTGCTCGACGATCTCCGGAACGCTCTCACCGGAGTAACACACGTCGATCCAGGAGCGTTGCGCCGGCAGCGACCCTTCTGGAGCGGGTACGGCATGAGCCGCCAGCGCCGCCGTGACCCCGTGCGCCGCCGCGCTCTGCCGGAAGGCGGGCAGGTCGGCCGAGGGCACGAAGTGGTCGGCCAGGCCGCAGGCGATGGCGTCGCCCGCCCCGATCGTCGTCCCGGTCAGCGCGAGGTGCAGCCCGATGTCGCCGGGAGCGCGCGACAGCAGGAAGGTACCGCCCACGTCGGGGATCAGGCCGATGCCGGTCTCCGGCATGGCCAGCCTCGTGCGCTCGGTGACCACGCGGACGCTGCCGTGCGCGGAGACGCCGACGCCGCCGCCCATGACCAGGCCGTCCATGAGCGCGACGTACGGCTTGCCGTAGCGGGCGATGCGGGCGTTGAGCAGGTATTCGTCGCGCCAGAACGCGGCGGTGGCATCGCCGCCACCCTGCCGGATGTCCTGGTAGATCGAGCGGATGTCGCCCCCGGCGCACAGCCCGCGTTCGCCGGCGCCGCTGATCAGCACGGCCTGGATCGTCTCGTCCGTCTCCCACGCCCGCAGCGCGGCGTCGATGTGCCGGACCATGTCGTGGGTGAGCGCGTTGAGCGCCTTCGGCCGGTTGAGCAGGATGTGGCCGAGACGGCCGTCCTGCCTGGTCTCCATGTCCATCAGGCGGCCCCGCTCAGATTGCCGGTGAGGCCGCGGGCGACGATGACGCGCATGATCTCGTTGGTCCCTTCGAGGATCTGGTGCACCCGCAGATCGCGCACGATCTTCTCGATGCCGTATTCGGTGAGGTAGCCGTAGCCGCCGTGGAGTTGCAGGGCGCGGTTGGCGACGGTGAACCCGGTGTCGGTGACGAAGCGTTTGGCCATCGCGCAGAGCTCGACCGCCTTGGGGTCGCCCTCGTCGAGCGCGGTGGCCGCGCGCCACAGCAGGGCGCGGGCGGCCTCGAGTTCGGTCGCCATGTCGGCGAGCTGGAACTGCAGCCCTTGGGCGTGGGAGAGCGGCGCGCCGAACGCCTGCCTGTCGCCGAGGTAGGAGGTGCTGGCCTCCAGCGCGGCCCGCGCGCCGCCGAGCGAGCAGGCGGCGATGCCGAGGCGGCCGCCGTTGAGGGCGTTCATCGCGATCCGGAATCCGTCGCCCTCCCGGCCCAGAAGCCGGTCGGCGGGGACGCGTACGCCGTCGAGGACGACCTGCCGGGTGGGCTGGGCGTTCCAGCCCATCTTCTCCTCGTTGGCGCCGAAGGACAGGCCGGGGTCGTCGCGTTCGACGACGAACGCGGAGACGCCGCGCGCGCCGGAGACGCCGGTGCGGGCCATGACCACGTACACCTGCGCGGCCCCGGCTCCGGAGACGAACTGCTTGACGCCGTCCAGGACGTAGGCGTCCCCATCCCGTACGGCTCGCGTCGCGAGCGCCGCCGCGTCAGAACCGGCGCCAGGCTCGGTCAGGCAGTAGCTGGCCAGGCTACGCATCGAACACAGCCCGGACAGCCAGCGCGTGCGCTGCTCGATGCTGCCGTAGTGGTCGATCATCCAGGCGACCATGTTGTGGATGGAGATATATCCGGCAATGGACGGACAGCCGGTGGCCAGCGTCTCGAAGATCAGCGTGCCGTCGCGGCGGGACAGGCCCGAGCCGCCGAACTCCTCGCTGACGTAGACGCCGCCGAGACCGAGGTCGGCCGCCTTGGTCAGCACGTCGACCGGGAAGTGCTTGCGCCGGTCCCAGTCGATCGCGTTGGGGGACAGGTGCTCGTGGGTGAAGCCGGCGACCGCCTCGACAATGGCGAACTGCTCCTGCGTCAGTACGGGCATCGGCCTCAGCCCATCGTCGGGATCGTGAAGCTGGCGCCCTCGCGAATGCCCGACGGCCAGCGGGAGGTGACCGTCTTGGCCTGGGTGAAGAAGCGGATGGAGTCGGTGCCGAACTGGTTGAGGTCGCCGAACATGGAGCGTTTCCAGCCGCCGAAGGAGTGATAGGCGACCGGGACGGGGATGGGCACGTTGACCCCGACCATGCCGGTGTTCACCCGGCGGGTGAAGTCGCGTGCCGTGTCGCCGTCGCGGGTGAAGATGGCGACGCCGTTGCCGTACTCGTGCTCGCTCGGCAGCCGCAGCGCGTGCTCGTAGTCGTCGGCGCGCACGATGGACAGCACGGGCCCGAAGATCTCCTCGCGGTAGATCCGCATGTCCGGCCGCACGTGGTCGAACAGGGACGGGCCGATGAAGAAGCCGCCCGGCTCCGGCACGTCGGCGTCCCGGCCGTCGACCACGAGCTCGGCGCCCTCGCTCACGCCGATCTCCACGTAGTCGCGGACGCGCCGCAGGGCGTCGGAGCCGACCAGCGGGCCGAAGTCGGCGCCGGGGTCGTCGCTGCGGCCCAGGCGCAGCTCGCCGATCCTGGCCACCAGCCGTTCCCGCAGCGCGTCCGCGGTCGCCTGTCCCACGGGGACGGCCACCGAGATGGCCATGCAGCGTTCGCCCGCCGAGCCGTAGCCGGCGCCGATCAGCGCGTCCGCGGCCTGGTCCAGGTCGGCGTCGGGCATGACGATCAGGTGGTTCTTGGCGCCGCCGAAGCACTGGGCGCGCTTGCCGTGCGCGGTGGCGGTCGTGTAGACGTGCTCGGCGACCCGGGTGGAGCCGACGAAGGCGATCGCGGTCACCCTGTCGTCGGTCAGCAGGGTGTCGACAGCGTCCTTGGCGCCGTGGATCACGTTCAGTACACCGGGTGGGAGGCCGGCTTCGGTGAGCAGTTCGGCCAGCCGTACCGGAACTGATGGATCACGCTCGGACGGTTTGAGCACGAAGGCGTTGCCGCAGGCGACGGCGGGGGCCAGTTGCCACAGCGGGATCATGGCGGGGAAGTTGAACGGCGTGATCCCCGCGACCACCCCCAGCGGCCGGCGCATGGAGTAGACGTCGATCCCGCTGCCCGCGTTGTCGGTGAACTCGCCCTTGAGCAGGTGGGGGATGCCCGCGGCGAACTCGACCACCTCCAGGCCGCGCTGGATGTCGCCGTCGGCGTCGGCGACGGTCTTGCCGTGTTCGGACGACAGTAGCCGGGCCAGGGTGTCGCGTTCGGCCTCGACCAGGTGCAGGAACCTCAGCAGCACGCGGGCGCGGCGCTGCGGATTCCACTCCGCCCAGGCCGCCTGGGCTTCGGCGGCGTCGGAGATGGCCGCCCTGGTCTCGTCCGGAGTGGCCAACGGGACTCTGGCCTGGACGGTTCCGGTGTTCGGGTCGTGGACGTCGCCGAAGGTGCCCGAGATGCCGGGGACGTGCTTGCCGCCGATGAAATGGGACAGTTCACGGATCATGGAGCCTGCTTTCGCCAGGTGGACCCGAGGATGGGCATGCAAAGGAGGGCAGGTCAGAGGTGAGTGACCGCCGTCGCCATCGGATCACCTGGGCCGCGGGCGCGTTCCGGTGCCATGCGTGTTCGCTCCATCCTCGTGGACAACACATGCCAGAACTCGCGGCCGGTATCCTGACTCCCGGATCAGCGCACGTCATCCGGCCTTCCCGGCTTTCGCCAGTGGCACTGTCGAGCGATGACGCACATCCCCGGTCACAGTGGCGGGACCGTGCTGGATTCACACCAGCTTCCCTGCACCGCGAGCGTTCCTGTTGAAAATATAGTTGGACGTCCTAGTAAGTCCAGTGCCGGCTTCCCTTGGCTTAGGGTGGGGGTCGCAGTTGGTTCGCCCCGTCAGCCAGGCGAGGCGTCGTAAGAGGGAACCCGGTGCGAATCCGGGACTGCCCCGCAGCGGTGAGTGGGAACGACCGCCGTCACCAGCACTCGGCCCCCGGGGCCGGGGAAGCGACGGCCAGTAGGCATGTGCGACGCGCCCGCGAGTCCGAAGACCTGCCACTGCCCGCGCGCACCCCGCGCGCGGTGCATCGGACGGCCTCGAGGGAGGGCTGGGCGACCACGCGGGCCAGAAGTGTGCCCGCGCCTGGGCCGTGCCTTCGCTCGAACGCCGGGGATGTTCCCCGTGACTCGCGAAGGAGAGTTCCGTGACCGAGCGTTCGCTCGCCACCGTGTACGGCTACCCCCGCCAGGGACCCGGCCGCGAACTGAAGAAGGCCGTCGAAGGCTACTGGGCGGGCCGGATCACCGCCGCCGAGCTGGAAGCCGCCGCCGCCGGCCTGCGCCGCGCCGCCTGGCGTGAGCTCACCGACGCCGGCCTCGGCGAAGTCCCCTCCGGCGACTTCTCGCTGTACGACCACGTGCTGGACACCACCGTCATGGTCGGCGCGATCCCCGAGCGGCACCGGGCGGCCGTGGAGGCCGACCCGCTGGCCGGCTACTTCGCCATGGCCCGCGGCACCCAGGACGTGGCGCCGCTGGAGATGACCAAGTGGTTCGACACCAACTACCACTACCTGGTCCCCGAGCTCGGCCCTGACACCGTCTTCACCGCCAACCCCGGCAAGCAGGCCGCCGAACTGACCGAGGCCCTGCTGCAGGGCCACAACCCGCGCCCGGTCGTGCTCGGCCCCGTCACCTACCTGCTGTTGTCCAAGCCCGCCCCCGGCGTCGAGCCCGGCTTTCAACCGCTGTCGCTGCTGGAACGGCTGCTGCCCGTCTACGCCGAGATCCTCGCGTCGCTGCAGTCGGCGGGCGCCGATTGGGTGCAGTTCGACGAGCCCGCCCTGGTCCAGGACCAGCCGCAGGAGGTACTCGCCGCCGTCGCCGCCGCCGCCTACGCCCACCTCGGCGGGCTGACCCGGCGGCCCAGAATCCTGGTGACCAGCTACTTCGACCGGCTCGGCGCCGCCCTGCCCGTGCTGGCCGCCGCCCCCGTCGAGGGCCTCGGACTCGACTTCACCGGCTCGGCCGCCGCCAACCTCGACGACCTGGCCGCGGCCGGCGGGCTGCCCGGCAAGCGACTGGTGGCCGGGGTCGTGGACGGGCGTAACATCTGGATCAACGACCTGGAGAGGTCGCTGGCAACGCTCGCCACCCTGCTCGGACTGGCCGAGCGGGTGGACGTGGCCGCCTCCTGCTCCCTGCTGCACGTCCCCTACGACACCGCGCTGGAGACCGACCTCAATCCCGAGGTGGCCGGCTGGCTCGCGTTCGCCCGCCAGAAGGTCGCCGAGACCGTCACGCTCACCCGCGGCATCAGCAGGGGCACCCACCTCATCGCCGAGCAGGTGGACGCCAACCAGGCCGCGCTGCGCGCCCGCGCCGAGTCCCCGCTGACCCACAACCCGGCGGTCCGCGCGCGCACGACGGCCGTCACCGCCGCTGACAGCCGTCGCATCAGCCCGTACGGCGAGCGCGCCGCCGCCCAGCGGGCCAGGCTGAAGCTGCCGCCGCTGCCGACCACCACGATCGGCTCGTTCCCGCAGACCAGCGAGTTGCGCGTCGCCCGTGCCGACCTGCGCGCGGGCCGTATCGACCAGGCCGCCTACGACGAGCGCATCGCGGCCGAGATCCGCCAGGTGCTCGCCTTCCAGGAGGAGGCCGGGCTCGACGTCCTGGTGCACGGCGAGCCGGAGCGCAACGACATGGTCCAGTACTTCGCCGAACAGCTCGACGGCTACGTGGCCACCCAGCACGGCTGGGTGCAGTCCTACGGCAGCCGCTACGTCCGCCCGCCGATCCTGGCCGGCGACATCTCCCGTCCCGAGCCGATGACGCTGCGCTGGACCACCTACGCCCAGTCGCAGACCAGCCGCCCGGTCAAGGGCATGCTCACCGGGCCGGTCACCATGCTGGCCTGGTCCTTCGTCCGCGACGACCAGCCGCTCGGCGAGACCGCCCGCCAGGTGGCGCTGGCCCTGCGCGAGGAGGTGGCCGACCTGGAGGCGGCGGGCACCACCGTCATCCAGGTCGACGAGCCCGCGCTGCGCGAGACGCTGCCGCTGCGCGCCGCCGACCGGCCCGCCTACCTGGAGTGGGCCACCGAGTCCTTCCGCCTGGCCACCTCCGGCGTACGCGACGACACCCAGATCCACACCCACATGTGCTACGCCGAGTTCGGTGAGATCCTGGCAGCCATCGACGACCTCGACGCCGACGTGATCAGCCTGGAGGCCGCCCGCTCCCACATGCAGGTGGCGCACGAACTGTCCGAGGGCGGCTACCCGCGCGAGGTCGGGCCAGGGGTCTACGACATCCACTCGCCGCGGGTACCGGGCGTGGAGGAGGTCGCGGGCCTGCTGCGCGCGGGCCTGGCGGCCATCCCGGTCGAGCGGTTGTGGGGCAATCCCGACTGCGGGCTGAAGACCCGCGGCTGGGAAGAGGTCCGCAGCTCGCTGACGAACCTCACCGCCGCCGCCCGTCAGGTCCGCGAGAACCCGACCGGCTGAAGCTCAGTGCATGGTGTAGCAGTGGTGCGTGGCGTCCAGCCAGGTCTTGTCGAGTTCCTGGCCCACGATCCTGCCGACGGCCACCAGGGCGGAGGTGAAGGATTCGGCCGGTTCGGCGACGGGCTCGTCCGGGTCGGCCGGGTCGAGGTTGAAGCGCAGGCCGCTCAGATAGGGGTCGAGCGCGTCCGGGTCCAGGCCGGAGCGCTCGTCGGTGTCGTAGATGTCGAGCACGGTGAGCAGCTCACCGGATCGCGCGAACTTCAGCAGGCAGTCGCCGTGGAAGTCCCAGCTGATCGCCAGTGCTTGCCCCTCGCCGCCGGTCAGCGCGAGGACGGCGTCGTCCTCGGCGATCCGGTGATCACCGATGAGCACCGTCCAGGCGCCCATCCGGCCGGCCAGGAGCCCGGCCTCCGCCTCGTCGCTCCCGTCGGAACCCGGTCCCCATCCGGCGTAGTCGTCCGGCACACCACTGCCGGGATCCCCGTGGAGCAGGCCGACGGCTTCCTCTGCCGTGGGCCCCTGGCACCAGACGGCGTAGAACTGCCGCATGGAGACGTCACTGGGATCGTAGGAGCGAAGCAGCTGGTACAGGTGATCCGCGGGCATGCCGTGCCTTCCCTTCGATCGGTCTGAGCG